>NZ_PVWO01000190.1 GCF_003003845.1 Chamaesiphon polymorphus CCALA 037
AGGCAAGATCGATCGGATTTTATCGACCCGATCGCCAGAAACTCAGCTAGATAGCAGAATCTCACTCGCTGCCATCTCTAGCCTGTCACAACTAGGGTTTCGTATTGACGCACGCGGCTCCATTCACCAGTGTTTGACAAGCAAGGCGGTAGTTTGCAGGTTTTTTGGCTAATTTACGGTTCTCAAAATCAGTTCGGGGAGAGAGATTTTCCATCCCTTCCGCAATTTCGACCACGCACATGCCACATTGACCGTAGCCGCCACAGTTCATCAGTTTACCTTTGAAGGTATAGATGTCAATCTGGTTTTGAACTGCCTTCTCGCGCAGATTTGCCCCCTGTGCGACGATAATCTCCTTGTTCTCTTTGATAAATTTAATCGCACTCATCTCTATACCCTCAAAAATAATTTAGACCCTATTAAGAATTATTAAGAGCTTTGGCAGTTTTGCCAAGGGGGTAAATGTAGGGATTAGGGGATAGGCTGGAGGGTAAAGGGTAAAGGGTAAAAGAAATTAAAGATCTATCCCCACCCACTCTCCCCCTCTCCCAACTCCCAACTCCCAACTCCCAACTCCCAACTCCTCCCTCCTACTGAAGAACTAATGTTGCCGTGCGGAGATCGGAGAGCGAACGGTTGTAATTAATAATTGCGGTGATGCGATTGCCGCGCGCGCGTGCGAGTTGGGTTTGGGCTTGAATGACATCAGTTTGAGTTCCTACACCAGCTTGAAAGCGCAGACGTGCGAGTTTGAGACTTTCTTCGGCTTGGCGGAGAGCTTGAGTAGATGTGGCAATATTTTTTTGATTGGAGCCGAGCGTAGAAAATGCTTGTTCGACTTCAAACCGAACTTGATTGCGGGTCGTTGTAAACTGGTTCTCAAAAATTTGCTGGCTGATTCGTTGGTTGTTGACACCAGCTCCAGAAGCACCACCATCCAAGAAGCTCCAACTCAACTGTACTCCTACACTGTAATTATCTTGAGCGGGAGCAGAAGTTGAGATGCTTTTGTTAACACCATATCTACCAAACAGATTGACCTGAGCTGAGTCCCCTGCTGCCGCAATAATCTGTTGTTGTTCGCTGATCCGGCGCAGCGATATCTGCTGTCTGAGTTCGGGACGATTTTTGAATGCTAATACCACGCTATCTTCTAGTGAATACGGCCAAGTACCAGACTCTCGAACGGGATCGGTGGCGGTAAATTCGGTATTGTTATCGACGACGAGAATTTGGGCGATCCGTTTGCGAGCGGTTTGTTGTTGTGCTTGGGCGTTGGTGAGGTCTTGATTGGCGGTGGCAAGTTGGACTTGGGCGGTGAGGATATCAAATCTCGTTCCGACACCAGCTCGCTCTTGGAGTTGAGCGTCGGTCAAACTGCGGGTGGCATCTGCAACTGCCGCTTGATTGATAATCACGGACGAATCGGCTGCTTGCAAATCGTAATATGCTGTCAGTACCTGCCCGCGCACCAGTTGTTCGATCCGCACCAAATCGAGCCTATCGAATTGGACTTGTTCTTCGGCAGCTCTGACGCTACTCTCGTTGCGACCCGCACTGAAAATACTGTAAGTGGCTTGGAGTGTTCCATCGACATTGCTAGCACTATTGGTGCCAGATGGGTTTGGGTCGCCGATAATTAGCGGTGAGCCTTGATTTTGGAGGTTGCCGAGCAATTGAAGTTGCAAGGCTTGAGCGGCTCTAGCTTGGTCGATTCCCGTTCGCGATCGATCGACTGTTAAGCGAGCGGCTTGGATTTGACGATTATTTCTAAAGGCGATATCGATCGCTTCTTGTAAGGTAATCGATCTGCGCCCGGTAATTTGAACTTCATTACCCGTTTTGGGCAGATTGAGATTGTTGATGAGATTGGGAATGGGAGCTGAAGAGGCAGGCGCGGGTTTGGGTGGAGCGGCAGGTTGAGGTGTTGGCGGAGTGGGTGGATTTTGGGCGATGAGTGTAGTTAGTTTGCCGTTTTGAGCACCCCCTGCCACATCTAAAGATCGAGCTGCTGCTGTTTCCATCTGCCCCAAGCTACCCAAACTCAGCACGACGATCGTACAAATCGTGCGAAGTCCAACTTTAGTCTGACGATGCTTCATTAGCAAGACTCGACCGATCGGGTTAGGGATAGTACGATCGTGGTTGTTTGACATGTGGATTGATTCGATCGAAGTTAGCATACGCGATGATTTTATAAAAATGGCTTTAAAGATCTGGATATTTATACACTACAGCTATCTGAAAGAAACTACGCAAACGAATTATTCAGACACAAACCACTAGCATTAACTATTTGCCCCCAATCTATTTTCCCCTAATTTTTCTAGAAAATTATCAATTCCGTCAACGGGCACGAGCGGAACCTGTAATTTTGCGGCTAATTCATCGATCGTCACATCGTCGAGAAATTTGGCTTCATCGTGTTTGAGCATGACGCTGGGGATTAGGACTCGATCGCCTAAATCTCTCCCCGGTAACTCATTCATGAGATCTTGCCCTGTTAATAGCCCGGTAACTGTCATCTGTTGACCCCAATATTGGCTGGCGATCGCCACTAAGTTGACTGTTAGACCTGGAATGGCATTCAACCGATCGACGATGGGTTGGAAGGCATTTTCGACGGCATTGCCGACGACCCAGGTACAGGTGTGAGGCGGATCGATTTCGGTCACCTCCCATTCAGCTATTTCTTCGGCAAATTCATCGAGGAAGCGACGAATCGAGCCGACGCCATTTCCTAACTGGGGATAGTCTTCGTAATAATCGCTAGGCGGAAGTTCTACCCCGGCAATTAAATACCATTCATCAGCTAACCAGACGAAAGTGGAGCCAAATTGTTGCTGAAATTCTTGCTGTAAGGCTTCGACTTGCGCGATGACAACGCTAGCAATTTCGGGGGTAACGGGGGCAAGTTCGGTGAGGTTGGGACGAAACCGCGTCAAGCCTACAGGAACGACGGCAACTGACGCTACTGCTGGCGAATCGCCTTGATGGAAACTAGCCAGATCCCGGATGGTACGATCGAGATGTTTACCGTCATTTATTCCCGGACATAATACTACTTGAGCGTGAATTTCGAGCCGATGGGATTGAAACCATTCAAGCTGTTTCATTATCTCGCCCGCCCGCTGATTTTTGAGCAGTTGCGATCGAATTTCTGGCTCGGTAGCATGAACGGACACGTACAGCGGCGAGAGTCGCATCTGGGCGATCCGATCCCATTCTTTGGTCGTGAGATTGGTTAAAGTTAAATAGCTGCCATACAAGAAACTCAAGCGATAATCATCATCTTTTAAATACAAAGATTCGCGCTTGCCCGGAGGTTGTTGATCGATAAAACAGAAGGGGCATTTATTATTGCACTGAATCAAACCATCGAATAAAGCTGTCTCAAACTCTAGTCCCAAATCTTCGTCATAATCTTTCTCGATCTCGATCTGATGCGACTTACCCTTGACATCTAATACTTCTAAATCTAGAACTTCATCCGAGCATAAAAATTGATAATCGATTAAATCGCGCGGTTTTTGACCGTTAATTTTTACCAATCGATCGCCTGGAGTAAATCCAACTTCTGCCGCGATCGAATCGGGAATAACTCCAGTAATTATGGCCGGACGGATCGCTGTTTCGCTCATGAGTTGGGAGTTGGGAGTTGGGAGAGTGGGGGAGAGTGGGTGGATAGATCTTTTATTTCCTTTGCCCTAAAGCCTAAGACCTAAAGCCTAAAGCCTATTCTCTATGTCCGCGACCAGAGGGTTTCTGGCGATCGGGATTGACTGGGGGTGGTGGTAAAATTTCAGCTAGGACTTGAGTACCAACAATTTTAACAGGATAGACAGCTAAAGATTTGGTTGCGGGGCCGTTTAAAACTTCTCCTGTCGCGTCAAAACTCGAACCATGGCAGGGACAAACATATTTTTTATCTGCCACTACCCATTTGACATCGCAACCTTGATGAGTACATTTGGGATTGACAGCAACTAATTTTTGAGAATAAGTGTAAACCTGTCTGACAACTGCGACTTCTTTGGTTTGGAGATAACCGTTTTTATCTAAATCGCTGACAGAACCCACAAGGGTTAAGTTTTGAGGCTTTTGCTGGACGATGGGTTTGGGGGTATCTTTGTCGTCTGTCTTGAGGCGATCGTTAGTTGGGGTTTGTGCCATCGATTTCTGCGGAGTGCAGGCAGCTAGAACGATCGGGAAATAACTAGCGAACCAGCCAATACTAAAATAGGCAAGAAACGAACGACGTTTAAGCATGATTTTTACGGGTAAGTGGACTTTAAGTCATGCGCTTTCATTTTAACGATTTTTAGTAGCCGAATGGATATATTTTTAACTTACTTTTTGTAAATCTGGTGCTTTAGCCAATCTGCCATCTTCCATATAAATAATGCGATCGGCAACATCTAAAATGCGATTGTCGTGAGTTACTAATAAAATTGTACAATCTTGTTCTTTAGCTAATTTGTGCATTAAATCCACTACGTCGCGCCCCGATTGTTTGTCTAGTGCCGCAGTTGGTTCGTCTGCTAGCAAAATTTTAGGTTGACTGACAAGGGCACGCGCGATCGCGACTCGTTGTTTTTGTCCGCCTGATAAGTTCTCTGGTAGATAATTTACGCGATCGCCCAATCCCACCAATTCCAACATTTCAATCGATCTTTGATTCATTTCTGCCACTGAAATGTCTGGGTGTAATTCTAAACCCATTTTGACATTTTGCAGGGCGGTTAAACTTTCATGTAAATTGTGAGCTTGAAAAATATAGCCATGATGGCGACGTGAGATCGTCAGTTGTTTTGCCGATGCTCCACATAATTCTGTTCCTAATACTTTAAGACTGCCAGATTGTGCCGATCGCAATCCACCGCACATAGTCAATAGTGTCGTTTTACCAGAACCCGATGGCCCCGTCATTATCACAATTTCACCTATGTTTATTTCCAGATTAATATCAAACAATACTTGCTTGCGTAGAGCACCTTTTCCAAAGTAATGGTCGAGGTTATTAATATAAATAACTGGTTCTATCATGAGCATTAGTTATCAATTATCAATTATCAATTATCTCAAAACATATCAGCAGGATCGGCAGCTTGAACTTTGCTTGTGGCAACTGCACCAGAAAGCATACACATTATCAGAGTACCTGCGAGTACCTGAGCTGCTCTAAAAACAGTCATGGCGATCGGTAAATTGGTAGCCCCACCAACAACTGTATAAAGTCCGAGCGATACGATTAAACCTGGAATAAAACCCACTACTGCTAAAATTAATGCCTCTTCAAATACGATACCAAGCAAATAAGTATTGCTGTAGCCCATCGCCTTAAAAGTAGCATATTCTCTGAGGTGAGAATTAACATCAGTTGATAAAACTTGATAGACAATAATTACCCCGACAATAAAGCCCATGATGGCACCAAGGTTGAAAATCGGCCCAATTGGTGTTTGCTGTTGCCAATATCCCTGCTCAAAAGCAATATATTCCTCCTTTGTCAGCACCTTGATATCTTGTCTGGGTAAATAAGCTTTTAACTGTTGGACTACTTGGGTAGGATCGTAACCTGGGTTTAGCGTCAGTAGCCCTACATTGATATTTCCTGACGATTGTCGAGAAAACAATCGTAAATAATTATCTTCACTCGTCATCAAATGTCCATCGGCTGAAAATGAAGAGCCAATCGAAAATAAGCCATTAACAGACACAGTGCGGCGTTCGATCTCGGTAGTCACCGCTTTACCATCATCGACGCTCTCCACGACTTTTTCATAAGCACCGATCGCCTTTCGATCGAATAATAATACATCCGACTGCTTGATTTTATCTAATTGACTATTAACTTCAGGTAAATTAAAAATTGGTCGATCGGGATTAAATCCGACAATAATGAGATTTTTTTTATCGCGAGTTTGGGGATTTTTCCAAGTCACCAGATTAACATACATCGGCTCTGCCGATTTTACCCCCGTTATATCCATCGCTTGGTATAGTCTACGACGGGGAAATGTAGACATTGCTCCAATATTTAATGCTTGGGGACTGATAATAAATACATCTGCTGTTAATTTTGAGTGCAATATGACAGCACTATCAAACAGGGCACCTTGAAAGCCCAATTGCATTAACATTAACAAGTCTGCAAATGCCACGCCGGAGATTGCCACTGCAAATCGGCTTTTATGTTGAGTCAGTTGGAGCCAGCCTAGTGGAGTTCTGCGAGTGAGATTTTGGATGATTTTTAGCATACTACTAGCAGTTGCTCGATTTTAGATAATTATCGATCGATTAGATTTTGATTTTGATAACGTGACATGGATAAGATCGGCAGTAAATTATCGGGAGTTAAGATCGATTACTGCTTGAATTTGTAAGTTAGTAAACTTAGCAGCTTTTTGGCTTGACTCTGGATCTAAGACTGCATGAACTTCCACGACTCGATCGTCAATATTAGTAGTCGGATCGGCATTGATGACATTTTGACGCTTGACTTGAATACCGACTCGTTCGATCGCGCCTTGCAATTCACCAGATAGAGAATTACTGGTGATTTTTACTTTCTGCCCAACTCGAATCTTATTAATATCACTTTGATAAACTTCTACCACGCCATACATCTGACTAGTTCTACCAAGATCGGCGATCCCACTACTGCCAACTACTTCCCCTGGACGAGCGAAAATTTCTAAGATTTGACCATCTTGGGGCGACTTAATATAAGCTTGAGTGAGATTTTCTTCGGCGCGTTTTAAAGATGCGATCGCACTTTTGACATCTACTTCAGCGGACATGATATCTACCGGACGGACTTCAGCAATTTTATCGAGCGTAAATTGACTTTCTTTAATCTGCTGTTGTGTTGATGTCTCGATCTTTTGCAAATTAGCTTTTGCTTCAACAATCTGTTGTTGTCCTGATGCTTGAATCCGGCGCAGATTAGCTTGAGCCTCGGCTAGTTGTTGCTTCCCAGAAGATTCAATCCTTCTTAAATTTGCTTGAGCCTGATTTACTTTCTGCTGTGCTGTCTGCAAAGTTAATCGCTTACTATCACCGCTAGATGCCGAAACCGCTCCCTGTCGAGTCAGAGCAGCATAACGCTTATCCTCAGATCGAGCGTTGACAAGTCCAGCCTGAGCTTCGGCAATGGCTCCGATTTGGGCTTCGATCTGAGTAGCTGTTTCGGCTTTGACTCTGGCAATTGTGGCTTGCTGGGCTTCGATTTGAGTGGCTGTTTCCGCTACTACTCTGGCAAGTGTCGCTTGCTGGGCTGCGATTCCCGTTCCTCGTTCGGCTTGCAGCCTGCCAATTGTAGCTTGTTGGGCATTGATTTCGCCCTGCTTGGCTCCAGCTTTGACTTTTACCAGACTTGCTTGGGCGACACTCACTTTAGCTCTGGCTTCATTTACCGCTGCTTGCAAGCGTCCCTGACTATCCAAGATCGCGATTAACTGTCCCGCTTTGACTGTCGCGCCTTCCTCTACCAATAGTTTCTCGATTTTTACGCCTTCTACTGATGTCGGTGCAGATAGCTTGATGACTTCCCCTTTGGGTGCCAATTTCCCCAATGCTGTCACGGTTGTAGGCGCGACGACTGCTGTTAATTGCTGTTGTTTGGCTGCTGCGGCTGTTTGCTGTTGTTGGTTGATGTAGATGGGAATGCCGATACCCAGCAATGCCATCGCTCCCAAGATTAGCCGCACTCGCCAACCAGCCTTCCACCAAGGCAATCCATCCGATTTTTGCAACATCCTCTTTTGCTCCGAATTGACTAAACCGTTTAGTAATTTAGCAGGTGGTTTGAGTGTACCTTGACTAAACCGTTTAGTCAAGTAAATAAAAAACAGTGTTTCGCTGCTTAGAATAGAATGTGGTGGAGAGTTATTAAAGGTCAGGTTGAGGCAGGCGAGAGATTTGGACGCAGAACACAACAGGGAAAAAGTAGCGCAAATACTGCAAGGAGCGATGCAGGAGTTTTTGGCGCGCGGCTATGCAGGTACAAGTATGGAAAAAGTCGCTGCTGCTGCTGGTGTATCAAAGCCGACAGTTTACAGCTATTTCAAAGATAAAGGAGTATTATTTCAGGCTTTAATTGAAAACCTAGCAGAGAAAAAATTTAGCTCGACTTTTGGGAGCGAACCACTTGCTGGGGATCCAAAAGTTGTGTTGCGAAATATAGCTGAAGTAACTTTTAAAAATTTTGAAGATGAAGAATTTAGTTGTTTTATGCGGACGATTATTGGTGAATCAGGACGCTTTCCAGAATTAGCGAAAACATGTGTCACCAATCTCTTTAAGCCGATTAATGATGTAGTTGTTGAATATATTATTTCACATCCAGAGTTGAAAATATCCGATCCCGAAGCAGCAACCTCATTATTTATCGGAACGCTGGTTTATTATCACATATCACAAAATATTTTACATACCAGAGAAGTGATGCCGATCGAGCGATCGCGAGTAGTTGATAACTTGATGGAAATGATGTTGAAATCGATCGAGCAGTAAATCATCGACTCGATCTGTTTTAACAAAATCGAGATAGCGATTGACCGTAGTCAGCATAATTATAACTAAAATCTAAATTTCACCTTGGTTTACCGGAATCAGCAAACATCTGCGACAACACAATACCTGTTGTAACTCAACGCTGAATACCGATGCCAACTCAGAACAATTATGATAGATGAGAAGAACTCTTGCGATCGATAGTCTGCGTGCATCAAAATTTAACTCCCACCCATCCGATCTCGACGCCATTAGTAGGTACGGTAATTGCCGTTCAAGCCAATTTCTGCCAGGTGCAGATCGATCCGGTTACCGAGGCGGTAGGGGGAAAACTCATCTTGTGTACCCGCCGCGCGCGGCTCCAGAAAATTGGTGTCAGTGCGATTGTCGGCGATCGCGTGACGATCGATGAAGTGGATTGGCAAGGCGAACGGGGTGTAGTTGTCGATGTATTTCCCCGCCATAGTTTACTCGATCGACCGCCTGTCGCCAATGCCGATCGGATCTTGCTGGTATTCGCTCTGGCCGAGCCAGCCCTCGATCCGTTTTTGTTGAGCAAATTTCTCGTCAAGGCAGAATCGACAGGCTTACAGGTCAGCCTATGCCTGAATAAGAGTGATTTAGTCACCGAGATCCAGCGACAGGAATGGTGCGACAGGTTGAGTGCTTGGGGCTATCAGCCGATCGTCATTAGCGTCGAAACTGGAGTCGGCGTCAAAGAGTTGCAACTCGAACTCGATCGTCAAATTACCGTATTTGCCGGACATTCTGGGGTGGGCAAATCTAGCCTCACCAACGCCTTAATTCCCGATTCAAATATTCGCGTAGCGACTGTCTCTGGCAAACTCAGTCGGGGACGACATACTACCCGCCACGTTCAATTATTTACGATGCCCACAGGTGGTTTAATTGCCGATACTCCTGGTTTCAATCAACCCGATATCGCCTGTACGCCGACAGAATTACCTAGATATTTTCCCGAAATTCGGCAGCGATTGGCGATCGCGCATTGTCAATTTAGTGACTGTACCCACCGCGACGAACCAAATTGTGTCGTGCGGGGAGATTGGGAACGGTACGCTCATTATCTAGAATTTCTGGCTGACTCGATCGCC
Source organism: Chamaesiphon polymorphus CCALA 037 (assembly GCF_003003845.1). Taxonomy (GTDB): domain Bacteria; phylum Cyanobacteriota; class Cyanobacteriia; order Cyanobacteriales; family Chamaesiphonaceae; genus Chamaesiphon; species Chamaesiphon polymorphus. The sequence continues at coordinate 9,633 of NZ_PVWO01000190.1, forward strand.
TGGGAACAGCAAGTGCAATCTCAACCCAAACTGGAAAATAGTTTAAAACAAAAAAGCGGGGTTGGTAAAAAACAATACGAGCCAAAATTAGACTCAAAATATCGTCAGATTTCGCGTCATACTCTCATTCAATCGATCGATGAACTGACTGAAGAATTAGATGATGATTAAATTAATTGATAATTGATAATTGATAACTGGGTTGTTAATATGGCGATTTAAATCGATCGCCCAGTTACGGCACCGATTCACTGTAGATACTGCGGCAAACCATCAGTTATCGGTATTTGCACGATCTCTGGTACCTCATATTTAAAACCTTTGTGTAAATTCCCCTTTGTAAGTAGAGTGGCTAGCTTGTCACCATAGCAAAGCTGCAACGCTAGTTCTTAGTATTCAACCGCCCTGAAATGAATTTCGGGGCGGTAGAATACTAA
>NZ_PVWO01000738.1 GCF_003003845.1 Chamaesiphon polymorphus CCALA 037
AGCTAGGTGTGGGCTTTGACGTTTAGTCTCTCCAAAAATCTGACAGCAGCGATAGAATTCTAGCCAGCTTTGAGCTAGATCGATTGTCAATTTCGACCAATTGGGAGGACGGGGGCGTACTCCTGACGAATTATGACTGTAGATTGCATCTAAAACAGCCATTAAGGTCTGAATTAGCTGCCGCTCGGCTGTGCGATCGAAAATGCTGTTTGACGCTGCTGGAGGCCGATTCTCGGAGCAATCTCGCGCTGCTACTGAAAAGCTAGATCCGGATCGATCGATAGTACTAACTTGCCAATCTGGGGTTAGGGTAATTAATTTCTCGCGCTCGGCCAATTTGAGTAGCGAACAACAGCGGGCATGGGTGTAAATCGCTACAGTCGGGACGGAGACTGTTCGATCGACATGTAACTCAGGTTTGAGTGGTATAGTATGAATATACTTTAGCCACCGATCGATCGTGGTATCGGCCACTTGGAAGTAAATATAGCCAGAATCGTTATACCAGCAAGCTAATTCTAAGCCAGAAAGCTTAGTGGGCGGATCGTTCGGGACTGGCGATCGGAGATTTTCACAGATTTTTAAGGGATTTAATGATGATTTTGCAGCTAATTGGTGTGCGATCGTGCTGACATACTGGTATTGTGTTGTTGTAACAATTTGAATCGATCGCTCGGACTGCCAGTTCCAATCCCAATCTGGCGGTAATTCAGTAGCTGCGTTGTTACAATTATGTAATAAACGTAAGTGAACTTGCTGAGCCATCAACTGTAAATAGTTGGCAATCGTGCCCGCAATTGTCGGTGCTAATGGTAGTAGAATCGGGTCTGACACGCGAACAATCTTCATAGCCAAGCCCCGACTTCCAAATTACGTAGTACACTCCAGACTAAAATAAAGATGATTAACTACATCAAAATACATGTAGAATCATTGAGAATCATGTGCCGTTCCGCTGGTTTGTTATGCATTCATCTACCCCACCAAAAACTAATACTCGATCGTTTTCAACCTGGCATCGATTGCTAGATTGGGCGCAAGAGCATTATCGCTATCGCACATTTGCCAAAGATGCCCAGATTCCCACTCGCTCTGGTTTATTATACTTAGTTCAAAGGGGCACGATCCGCCTCAATGGTACGGCAGAAACCGAGCCACCAGCCTATCCACATCAAAATATTACCCCGGCGGAGTTTCAGCTCCAAGGCGGCGATGAAACTTTTTTGGGTTTTGTCGGCGCGGGACAACCATTTGAAATTGTCGATCGATCGCCATTTACACTACAAGCCTTTGCCCATACAGACAACACTTCAATTTTCTGGATGTATTGGCACGATCTCGAAAACTTCCCTAGTTTCCGCCGCGAGATTTTAGATTCTTTCCGCTACCAACACCAACGGAAATTATTATGGCTCAATACCCTCGGACAACGTCACACGATCGAGCGATTGCTCGGTTATTTAACCTTACTAATTGAAGAATTTGGCGAACCTTGTAAGGAAGGTTATTTCTTACCGTTCCCGCTCACTCACGCCCAAATTGCCAGTGCCATCGGGACTACTCGCGTCACTGTCACCAGGCTGATGAAAGAATTACGCGAAGAACGCAAAGCTATCTTAATTAAAGAAGATAATCTTATCTGCTTGCTTTCACCCTCGCAACCAGAATAACAGCTACATTTACGGATCGTTTTGGCGATCGTCGATCGGTTTGAGTTAAACTAGGGAACGATAATCCATTAGTGTAACTGCGATCGCCTCATGATTTTGCCAGGTTCGACTATTCGTGTCATAAACAATAATGATATTTATTACAACTTTCAAGGCTTAGTCCAACGCATTACCGATGGGAAAGCGGCGGTACTATTTGAAGGTGGTAATTGGGATAAAATGGTCTCTTTTCGCCTCAGCGAACTCGAATTAGTAACTCCGGCTCAGAAATAACTCTTTTACAACCAGCAGAACTAGAGATTTCTCTTTTCCTCCGAACCCACTTTACATACACAAGTTTGCTAGGCTTCGTTTTAGGTTGAGTTACCCCCCCCAACCCCCCTTATAAAGGGGGGGCTTTAAATCTGGCTCCCTCCCCTGTCTTGTCTCGCTTCCT
>NZ_PVWO01000191.1 GCF_003003845.1 Chamaesiphon polymorphus CCALA 037
GCTTTAGGCATTAGGTTTTAGGGGTTAGGGATTAGGAGCGGGGTGTTGGGGGTCAGATTTTTAGAAGTTAGAGGTTTAAACTTTGTCTGAGTAACACATTGAAAACAGAGCCTCTAGTCTAGCAGCACTCCCTAAAGCCTAAAGCCTAAAGCCTAAAGCCTTCCTCCCCTAAACTTGCTAAAATTAAAGCTGAGTTACTAAGAATAATCCGCCCATGATGGACGTAATGGAGTTTTTTCAGCATAGTGCTGGTAAATGGCGATCGAAACGGACTACGCATCACCTCGCATTTAGACGATCGGAGATGGGAGAATCGGAGATCGAGGTAAAGGCATTGGATGCTAAAGATCCCGAAATCATTGCGCTGTGCGAATCACATCAAGTCGATCCGAGTCTGGCTGTCGGGGGCTGTTGCGTGACTTGGGCAGCTTCGATGGGTTGGGATCAAGAGGGTGAAAACCATGAAGGGAAAACGGTATTTGCGCTAGTACCAGATCCCGAAAAACCCCACAGCGGTCAATTGTTGCGCGATCGCGGTTATGCTGAAATTGTTTCGGTAGCCGGACAATATCACATGGATAACGATGGTGGCTTGGTATTAATTACCGACTATGACATTATGAGTTCGGTGGAGCGGTTTTGGTTTCCCAGTCCTAATGTCCGCGTCCGTAGCAGCACTGTCAAGCGGATGGGTGGATTTAGCACTGCGACATTCTGCACGGAAACTCGCGTGGTGGATGAGGCAAATGGAGATGGCGGTACTAACTCCGCAGCATATGTAGATCCTAAGTTAATTGTTTCCCCCCTCGGTTGGTGATATCAGACGATCGAACAGAAGCATATCGGGTTGGGGTTGAGTACATTGACAAAGTTTGCTCTTTGTTGCCAGAGCCGCAAATGGTAGATGTGATGGGCAATCTCCGCGATCGGGTGGCGATTTATAATTGGATCGGGTACCAAATTGAGGCTGTCAATAACTCACTCCAAACCCATGTTAATACTTGTCATGAGTGTTTTGAGACGATCGATCGGCGATCGCTCCAAATCTTGGCGGTTCCATTTGCTGCATCCGTACAACTAGATGGCTTTTGCAATATTAACGTTCGCCCAATGACAATTTTGGTCGATGTGGGACGAGTTTCGCCTCCCGATTGGTTGGCTCTAGTGGCTCATGAATACGCACACGCCCACCTGGGCTATCCCGGGCACGATCTGGCATATGTCAAGGTGCTAAGTCATTTATGCTTGGGCTTAGGTTTACCGCAGCCATCATTGACGCCAGACGATCGCAGTATATATTGTTGGCCGCCATATTCACCTGCGATCGATCCATTAGCTTGGTGGCGCGGTGAAGGCTAGAAATAAACATGAAAGACAACTTTGTATTATTGTCCATAGCAGGTTTAGCCTTACAAATATCATTATTAACAGTAGCTTGTACATCGGCACCCAAAGCTAAAAGTTTTGCGCAGTGGTGTCAAGAGCGAAATTCTGTGGCTGCGGCTGCAAAACATACGATCGATGTCTTGTTAAAAGAATCTGGTACTAGAGAATGCCAACAAGCCGATTCTAAGCTGAGAAATTTAGGCAGCCTAGAGCTTTCTAGCAATAAAATCAGCGATCTTAATCCGCTATCTAGCCTAACCGAGCTATCTGTACTCGATCTTTCCAATAATCAAATTCAAGATCTTCAACCCTTGTCCGAATTGAATAATTTGAGTGTACTCAATCTTGCCAAGAATAAAATCATTAGCATTAGCCCTTTGTCTGGCTTGACCGATTTAAGCGATCTATCTCTTTCTAGCAATCAAATTAGCGATCTCAAACCATTACAGAGCCTAACTAGGTTAAATAAATTATCTATCTTTAATAATAAAATCGGTGACATTAAGCCTCTCTCTGGATTGACTCTTCTGTATGAGTTGTATCTCTCTGACAATCAAATTAGTGATATTAAATCTTTAGCTGGCATTAGCTTTTTTCGAGGCTCTGAGCTAGGTTTGTCGGATGGTCAACTTTACACATCCACACTAGATCTTTCTAATAATCAAATCGGCAATATTGAATCTCTATCCACCGCAGAATTTTTAACCGAACTAGATCTTTCTAATAATAAAATCAAAGATCTTAAACCTCTAGCTAATTTAAATAATCTAACTAGACTCAAGCTGCCTGGTAACAAAATTGTTAGTATCGATCCTCTGTCTGGCTTAGATGGTTTGTTCGAGCTAGATCTTGCCAATAATCAGATCGGTGACATTAACAAACTAGCTAATTTAACTAATCTAGGATTCCTCAATCTCTCTAATAATCAGATTAGTAATGTCAAACCTTTAGCTAAATTAACCAAATTAAATCTACTCAATCTCTCTAAAAATAAGATTGGCGATTTTAAGCCTTTATCTAGTTTAATTAATAATCTACTCGAACTCAATCTCGCTGGCAATCAAAATCCTCAAAAATATTGTCCAGTCAAACCAGAAATGTGCAAATTCGATCGATAAAGACTTTTAAGAATAGCGAGATCGCACCCTCAACTTCGATACTTTGTTACTATTAATGTTTTTTATGTAATACGCCAACGATTTTGACACAAAAAAAAGATAGGAGCGAGGAATTAGCTTAATTCCCCACTCCTAAACTATTAACTCTAAATTGAGAGCGATCTATTAGTAGAGTTGTTCTTCTTGGTGAGTCATGATGGTGCAGTTAGACTTAGGATAAGCCACGCAAGTCAGGACGTAACCTGCTTCGATTTGGTCGTCATCTAAGAAAGATTGGTCGGATTGGTCGATTTCTCCAGCAGTGATTTTACCTGCACAGGTGGAACAAGCACCCGCACGGCAAGAATAAGGTAGGTCGATACCTTGCTCTTCGGCTGCGTCTAAAATATAGGTGTCATCAGCTACGTCGATAGTAGTGTTGAGACCTTCAGCTTCGTTGATTAAAGTAACTTTATAGGTTGCCATGTTAGATTGATTCCTCTCTATTTCGCTTAAAAATGGCGGATACGGACGGATGGATATCAGTTAGGCGATCGGGTATGATTGCCTAGCTAATCGCAGTCGTTTTCATCTCTATTTGAATACTAAGGGAAAACCTCACCATCTGTATCTATAAGTCCTACTAAAGTCGAATGGTATTCGTAATCAAATTGCGATAATTCATCTTAATTACTTATATCTCGCTGACTGTTAGGAGATTGGAGCATGACTCCAAACCACCAGAAGTAACATTTGGCAGCCAGAAAACTCCTCTGCGGAGGGGAGTGAATGGTAGGCTGGGACAGGGGTTATAATATTTTCTAGCATTCAGTTTGGGTGTTGGTTCGATCGCGAGGTAATATTAAAAAATCTTATGTCTAAAATCGCTACTTACGGAGAAATTAATCTCCCACTCCGAGTTGGAATTGTAGGCACGGGATTTGCCGCTAAGATCCGCGCCCAGAGCTTCGATGCCGAAAGTCGGACTCACTTAGTCGCTGTCTCGGGGCGCAATCCCGAGCGCACGGCAGAATTTGCCCACAGCTTTAATATCGTCGCCGTAGCTGATTGGCAGACATTGGTGCAGATGCCAGACATCGATCTGGTACTGGTGGCGACGATTAACGGACATCATGGTGCGATCGTCCGTGCCGCGATCGCCGCAGGCAAGCATACAATTGTCGAATATCCCCTCGCACTCGACTTTGGCGAAGCAAAAGAAATTGTCGCCTTGGCTGAGGCTAAAAAAGTCTTGCTGCATGTCGAACATATCGAACTCCTCGGCGGACTGCATCAGACAATGCGCGAATGGTTGGATCGCGTCGGTGAGGTCTATTATGCCCGCTACAGCACGATCGTCCCGCAGCGACCCGTACCTGAAAAATGGACTTTCAATCGCTCTGAGTTCGGATTTCCCCTGACTGCGGCTCTGTCTCGACTGCATCGATTTACCGATCTATTTGGCTCGATCGAGAGCATCAGTTGCAATAATCAGTATTGGGGTGGAGTGGGCGATTTTTACCAAACTTGTCTGTGTACCGCCCAGTTTCGATTCAAGAATAATAGCGCGATCGGCGAAATCGCCTATGGCAAAGGCGAAGGCTTATGGCAAGGCTCCCGTAAGTTTGAAGTCCATGGTGACAAAGGCGGGCTAGTATTCGATGGCGACGAAGGGGTATTCATCCGAGATGGTGTTTCTACCCCGCTAGACTTGGGCGCGCGCAAAGGTTTATTTGCCAAAGATCTCGAACTCGTCCTCGACCATCTTATCGATGGTAAGCCAAATTACGTCACGCCTGCGGCCAGTCTGGCCACGCTTCGCGTCGCCGATGCCGCTCGCATCGCCGCCGAAACTCGCCGCACGGTGGTTATTGAGAGTTGAGAGTTGGTAGTTGATAGTTGGTAGTTGATAGTTGATAGTCAATCGCGAAGGTATTAAGACCGAGATTTAGCGGATGCCTTTTCGGACGGGTTTGTCTTGTCGCACACAAACGGGAGGGAACCTCCCGTTCGATGCGCCGCTCCCGTCCATGAAAAGGCACCAAGCAGCGAATGCAACCACGCGGAGGTTTCCTCCGCATGTGTTGCACCAAGCAAACTGCGTCTTAGCCTCAAAGCATTGGTTCTAAATCCTTACTATTCGATAATCCGCAATTCCTGGCGGACTGTAGAGATCGATTTAGCCCAATTGCGTTCGTAAGGATAGGCAACCAACGCACGAGCGCGCCAACCACTCACAAATCCCCGTGTCAGATTTGCCAATAATTGGGGAATCGATTTCCAGTTGCCCATGGCAAACCAAGGCGTCCAGGATAGCACGAAGAAATTGAGCAAATCCCAGTATTGGACGAACATAAATGCGGCTAGTCCAAACTCACCCACAGGCGAACTATCGAACCCCGTCATAATATGCTGAACGTCGTGCGCGATCGCCAATCGTTGCCCAAAAGGATCTTTATCTAAATCTTCATTAATAAATGTCTCTGGCGTAAAGCCCTGCTCCAACATGTGTCGGGCATAAGCACCTCCTAACGTATCGGGCGGTAACTCCAGCAACTGTTCCAAATCGACAGTGACTACCCAATCGCAAATCGCCCCTGCTTGACGAGACAACCGTCGCAATACCCAGCGATTCCAACTGCTATATCGTTCCGCTTCGCGGATATGTAAAATTCCCTGAGCCGGATCGGGCATAAAAACGCGATAGGCTTGCCATAGCTCGCCCCAGTTTAGCCCCTGCCGATTTCGTAAACGTTGAGTGAGAACAGTTGTCATTATCTTTATCTCCCGCTAGTTAAATGTGGTGCGCTGAAAATAAGTACCAAAAATTGACTCTATTAGCTAGGAACGGCAGGTGTATTATTGCCACCCAACCGCCGACGGGCGGTTTCTTTTTTACCAACCGCAGGAATATGTGTAGTTGCCGCTGCTAAACCAAATACAGGCATGTTCGCGTAAATAGATTCCGATTGTCCCGCTGGAATTAAATAGGTTTCGTGCCAAATGCCGACGCTGCCATCGTTACCGATCGATCGATTGAACTCTCGCCACGGTTTTAAGTGCGGATCGTCAGCATTGCGGGCAAAATATTCTAAATGCTCGAACGATTTCCAATAGGTAATCATTACGGTTGTTATCGGAAACAAGCGGAAAAATGATTCTTGTCCCAAAAAACCTTTTTCTGAATATTGATGTAACACATTTAACATCGGCCCCATCGCTTGGGCGGTAGGCAGCCATTTATTGACAGCCCAAATGTTATTTACGCGCATTCCAATTAAAAAGACGACGAAGGATTCATCGATCTGGGCACTAAATCTACCAGGAACTACTTTTGACATATATTCGTGCTCTCGATTTAATTCTGTGGCTTTAGAAACATGCGAAAGTCTCGATCGAGATGTTGGGATGCTAAGTCAATGTGACGAAGGTCGCCAATTGCCCACTTCCGCTCGCATGTATTAAACTAGTTGCATATCAGAATGATATATCAACTTAATTGAATATGCAACTAAGTTAATAAAATTGACTGAAGCGAGTACCTCAGATCGCCGATCGCTTTTGCCAGCCAAGCTTTCGAGCGAGCAGGATTTGGAGAAAGACTCGATCGCAACTGGAATTTAAACTTCTATCCCCTATCCTCTATCCCCTATTCCCTATCCCCATGGCTTTATCTCATGCAATTTTGGCAGCACTAAACGATCGTGCTTGTAGTGGCTACGATCTAGCCAAAAGATTCGATGGATCGGTCGGTTTTTTCTGGAATGCAACTCACCAACAGATTTATCGAGAACTTACCAAACTAGAAGAACAAAGCCAGATTGAGGCACAATTAATCGAGCAAGAGCATCGCCCAGACAAAAAAATCTACACCTTAACCGAAGAAGGTGAGGAATTATTGCGATCTTGGATCGAGACACCAAGTACTGTCAGTCCGATTAAAGATGACTTGCTAGTAAAAATATTTGCAGGCACGATCGTCTCACCACAAACTATCGTGGCTGAATTAAAACATCATCGCATTCAACATCTAGAAAGTTTGCATACCTATCAAGCGATCGCCGATCGATTTTTTCCAGATCGATCGCAGTTTAGCGATGTCGGGCGTTATCAATACATTACGCTGCGGCAAGGCATCAGAATCGAGACTGAATGGTTAGCTTGGTGTGAAGAAGCGATCGAGTTATTAGAATCTTAGACTACATCCAAAATCTAAAATCCCAGTAACACGCGAATTAATTAGTATATTGTCGCTCGTGTCGATCGAGCATGAGGATATATTCTGGATCTGTCTTGGCTTGCTGCCATATTTCGTAGAAGATTTTGGCAGATTCTGCTTTAATTGGATCTTCTACATATGGCAGGATTGTTTTGGATTCTTTGGCGTATTTACGTCCCGATTTATGATTGGCGTAGCGTCGCGTTGGCGAAGCCTCTCCTTTGGAGAATCGAGTGTAACCCATTTGCAGAAACTTCCGTGCCATATCCATTCCCACAAAGTCTCCCTGCTCCTTATATTGAAGAAACAGGGTATAAATTTCGCTAGCAGATTTGCGGGCAATGTCTGGGGTTTTAAATCTCCAGTGGGGTAAAATTTCGCTTTTGTAAGGTTCTACTAGTAAGACACCTTGTTCGCCTTTGCCCACCCGATAAAGTTCGGGATGTTGTCGAAAATCGAGCGTTTTAAAATCGAGCGTGTAATCAAATTTTCTCATTTGCCAATCTATTAGATACCCGACTACTTCGACTAGAAATTTGAAATTTAGTCGATCCAGATCGTGACAGCGGATGGGATCGGGTGGTGAGGATTAGAGAGCAAAAAAAATGGAGTAGAGTTATGCCCACACGGTCAACTCTACTCCACAACCAATTAACTATTCAACTTGCACGGCTTTAACATCAACTGGAGCATCTTCAACAGGCGTTGTAGTGGCTTTCTCGGCTCTAGCATTGTGCGCTTGCAACTTTTCTTTAGCAATTTGAGAAACTTCAGCAATCAATAAAGAGATGATAATCCCATCATCTAACCAACCAACTATCGGGAAAACATCGGGAGAAATATCGATCGGGCTAACGATATAAAGTAAAGAGCCAGCTACTACCCACCAGCGATATTTGGGATTCCGTAGCAAATCGCGATACCAGTTGTAAATTGATTGGATGGAAAAGTTCATATCAATCTCCTTGAGCTATTTCTGAGCTATTTACATCATCGCAAATTGGCCGAGATTTAATAGGTGTGGAAAACTGCTATTTTTGTCGTGTCGTCCGCACCTAATTGGGGGGATAGGCTTTAGGTTTTAGGCTTTAGGCTTTAGGTTTTAGGCTTTAGGTTTTAGGTTTTAGGCTTTAGGCTTTAGGCTTTAGGCTCTAGGCTTTAGGGGAAAGGGGAAAGGGGAAAGGGTAAAAGGGAAAGGGGAAAGGAATTAGGCTTTGGAACTACGTTCTCCATCCACCCATCCACCCATCCACTCATCCACCCATCTACCCATCCACTCATCCACTCATCCACCCATCCACCCATCCACCCATCCACCCTACTCTGTCTCCTTCACAGCTCTGGCTTGCTTAATCATGGCGATGAGGGTGTGGTGAGCGTCTTCGGAGTCTGCCAATTCTCGATCGAAGGGAATGCGGATCTGGACGGTTTCACCATCGACTTGGGCGGTAAGATCCATACCTAAAGGATCGATCGCACTCATGGCGGCTGTCTCAGCGGTGGGAGTTTTGCCGTAGACTTGGGCATAGGTGAGCACTGCTTCGGCATGGTCGTCATTCATGTGCTTGCAGATACGATCGCTGATTGCTGGAGTAATGAGATCTGCCATGGGTATTTGTGTTAATAGTTCAAAAAATCTATCTCGATCGTACCGCAAACATCGGTCATCTGCGCTGTCTGGCTACGATTCAGCCTTCTTATTTAGCTTTTGCCATTGCCGAATTCTGACGAGCGTTTTTTGGTATTGCTCGGCATTACCCTGTTGTTGATATAGTTGGGCAGATTGCTGGAGATCGGCAAGTCCACCAGCACGATCTTTGAGCGTAAAGAAGCGATGATCGGCGCGCTTGGCGTAGACGCTGGCATTGCTGGGATTGAGATCGATCGATCGAGTAAAATCGGTTAATGCACCTTGACGATCGCCACGGAGGATTTTGAGGAAAGCGCGGTAGCTATAATATGTAGCTTCCGTGGGATCTTGTTGAATTGCCAGGTTGTAGTCGGCTAATCCGCCGATAATGTCTCTGTTTTTAACTTTTAAGATGCCGCGATTGCTGTAGGCGGGTGCATACTTGGGACTGAGTTCGATGGCGAGATCGTAGTCAGCCATTGCGCCTTGTAGATCCTTTAATTTGTTGGCTTTTAAATTCCCGCGATTGCTATAAGCTTCGCCATAGTTAGCATCGATTTGAATGGCACGATTGTAGTCTGCCAATCCGCCCTCAAAATCTTGAATTTTGACTTTGAGCACGCCGCGATAATTATAAGCGATCGCATCTTTGGGTTTAAGGGCAATGGCGCGATCGTAGTCGGCTAATGCGCCGCGATAGTCGCGATTATTATACTTCTGGGCTGCCGAGGCGACGTAATCATCGGCGGGAGAACTAGTAGTTTGGGCGATAGTTACTGCTGCTGGCTGACTGAGGGGGACGCCCATATTACTGGCAATTGCGACGAAACGATCGATCGGAATCCCGACATTAAAGCCCGTTTTGCCACCTAATGTATTATCGCTCAGGCGTTCGCGATCGCCTCTACCATGAATGGCGACTACTTCTGCACGCTCGTTTAATACCGCTCCACCACTCATTCCTGGTAATGTGTCGTTGCTATACACCAGCGAATAACCCGCATCGAAAGTTTTATTACTATTGGCAGAAACTTTGCCCTCTCTAAACACGAATATCGATTTAGTCAGCACTCGCGTCGCAGCAGGAAATCCCGCGACATATAGATCCATCCCTGATTTGAGGCTGCGAGAATTTCCTAGTTTGGCAGTGGGATATTTAGCGGTTGCCCTAAATTTGACGACAGCGAGATCGACATTACCAGGTGCGGGTTTAATCGAGCTACCGATTGCCGAATACTGACGATCGTCTGATGTGGTAATTTTGTAGTCAACTTTGTTTCTCACTACATGAGCGGCGGTGAGCACCGTATAAACATCGCCTTGTTGTTGCAGAATTACCCCCGAACCGATACTGTTGGGTTCGGTAATTAAAACGGTAATCGCTCTAGCCGTTTCACCAATTTCTACCGAAGTTTTGGCAACCGCGATCGATTGTACGATCGGAATTGTTGCCGCGATGCCGATTAGTCCCGCCAACAGTGAGATTTTAGGTGACATGAGAGTATAACTACTGGATGAGATCGATATTAGTCTAAATTTACCCGATCGAACGCCAGCGATTGACATCGCAGCTAGCTTCACAAGTCCGACATCTCAAACAGATCTAAACTGAAATGAAGATATTCGGGAATGATGTCGATCGTGCGTGTAGTTTTAAAATTAAACAGCAGTTTTGGTGGTGAATATGGCCAGCATTCGATCGAGTATCACAATCGCGTCCTTATTAAT
>NZ_PVWO01000739.1 GCF_003003845.1 Chamaesiphon polymorphus CCALA 037
GTGTTTAACATTAAGTCAGAACGCACAAACCGAAACACATTGAGGATTATTTATGGTTCGGATCGAACGATCGAATGCCAAGATCGTCTGGCTAGATTTGTATACGGTCGCTCAGAGACATCAATTGGGATTAGTGGAGGCAATTGAAGCACAAATCGAATCCTGGCAGTCAAATTCCGACTTCGTGTCGGCTAGCGTGCATCAAAGCTTAGATGGGGTTCGCGTCTTCACGTACAGTCAATGGCAACCCAATTTCGATCGACACAGTTTGCAGCCTCCAGTAGTGTTGTCTGAGTTTTTCCCACCGGACTCAATGCAGTTAGAAGTGTCGGCAAGTAAATCGATCGCGGCAGAAGTTGAGATCGTTGTCGGCGAGCGCATTACCCATCTGGCAGAGTTTCGGATGATGCCATCCAATCAACCAGAAATGTTACGGAGAACGACAGCCGAACTCGATCGAGCGATGAGTAATTCGCCAGGACTGATTTCTGCAACGTTTCATCGCAGTTTAGACGGCACCCGGATGTTCAATTACGGACAGTGGGAGAGTCAAGAGGCGTTTGAAGCAATTTTGAAGCAAGCAGGGTTTAATCCCGATCGACCCTACTGGGAAGGATTAGCGCGAAACGAGTTTCATCTGTATCATGTCGTTCGCGCTGCGGTTTCAAATGCCCATGGTTAAACAAGTTAAGCGATCTCGATCGCCGATCGCCGATAACTTTTGCAAACAGAAGATGTGCCAAACGATTTAGCACAGGCATTGGGATATAACATCCTGAAGGCAACATTCACGATCGCCAAAATTTTGCTCAAACGCCCCAATTTGTTGCTGAAACTTGCATTTTAGTCAATTATGCCAATCTGGCGAAGTCCGCAAAGTCATCTGCTTCCCTGACGCAAAAGTCAAGAGTCGATCGCGATTTTCCTTTGGAAACACTTCGCGAACGCTGCAAAACAATTTCCTTGCCCCCAAATACGTAGTATAATTGCAAAAAAATTGACAGGTGAACTAACTATTTACCTTATAGAAAAGCGAAGCAATATCCGATCGCAGCCATGCCACAAGACATTCTCAAACGTAATAATGTCCGTAGCTTTGGACGTGGAAGTCAGCCAATGATGTTTGCCCATGGCTTTGGCGGCAATCAACAGATGTGGCACCGGATTACACCAGCTTTTGAAGAAAACTACCGGATCGTTTTATTCGACCATATGGGATCGGGGAAATCGGATCTCGGGGCCTACGATCCCGATCGATATGGAGAACTCAAAAGCTTTGCGCTAGATGTTGTAGAGATTTGCGAAGCATTAAATTTATCTGATGTTATTTTAGTCGGTCATTCAGTGGGTGCCACGATCGGGATGCTGGCTTCCATTTACGCTCCTCAAATTTTGGCACAGCTCATTCTGGTCTGTCCTTCGCCGTGTTATCTAAACGAAGGAGATTATCAAGGTGGATTTGAACGATCGGACATCGATGGCTTAATCGATTTAATGGATAAAAATTACATCGGTTGGGCTAGTTATCTAGCACCATTAGCCATGAAAAACGAAGACTTTCCAGAGTTTACTCTTGAGCTTGAGTCCAGTTTCTTAAATACAGATCGCTCCATTGCCAATCAATTTGCCAAGGTAACTTTCTACGCCGACAGTCGAAAGTTTTTACCTCAAGTATCGGTACTGTCATTGATTTTACAATCTACTGATGATATATTTGCGGCTCCAGAGATTGGAGTTTATATGCAGCAGCATCTTAGGAATTCTACTCTTAAAAACTTGGAGGCAAACGGTCACTTTCCACATATTAGCAATCCTTCAGAATTTATTGTTGTTCTGAATGAATATCTTACTGCCAGCTTAATAAGCTGACTTGGATTTATGATTTCACTCCAAAACAATGAAATAATTGATACCTTACCCTGTGGATTCTTGTCTTTTTCTGACGATCTCAGTATTTTATCAGTCAATAAGACACTTTTAGAGATCCTTGGATACGAACTCGATCGGCTGGTGGGAAAATCTATAATTTGGGGTTTTTTGCATAAACCCTCCAAAAGGGGGAATAAGCATATTTATATACCAAAGCTAGCAATCGTTCGGAGAAAA
>NZ_PVWO01000192.1 GCF_003003845.1 Chamaesiphon polymorphus CCALA 037
CTAATATACTTTCATAAGTACAGCTCGATCGATCGCGATCGACCTATAACTAAAGTAAAAGAGCGGATTGTAGTAGCATTATTAACATTCAAAATATCTGCTATCCCATAACCCCGATTGCATGAAGAAACAAGTAAATAAATTCAGCCATCTGACAGCGATCGATCGGGTTAAACTGTCATCGCCGATGCAATTTTTACTCGATCGAGACTTATTGATGGGTCGAATTCTCGATTTTGGCTGTGGACTGGGTTATGATGTCAAAGTATTAGATAAAAAGGGTTTGAATATTACGGGCTACGATCCTTATTATCTGCCAAAATATCCAGAATCTAAATTTGACACGATCGTCTGTTGCTATGTGCTCAATGTTTTGATGCCAGAAGAACAAGCCGATGTCCTAATGAGTATCGCACATTTACTCAAACCTGGCGGTAAAGCTTATTATGCAGTCAGGCGAGATTTAAAAAAAGAAGGCTTCCGCGAGCACTACGTCCACAAAAAGCCAACATATCAGTGTACCGTCAAGCTGCCATTTAAGTCGATTCAGCTCAATGAGTATTGTGAGATCTATGAATACGTCCATTACAACCATCAATGGAATTCAGCAAATAACTGTATCTTCTGCAATCCCTATCGCAAGATAAGTTTGCTGACAGAATCAGCAACAGCCTATGCCATGTTCGATGGCTATCCGCTGAGTAAAGGGCATGTCTTAATCGTACCCAAGCGACATGTTAGCAATTATTTCGATCTACCACCAAAAGAGCAATCAGCTTGCTGGTTGATGGCAAATAAAGTCCAAGAAATATTAACCAAAGAATTTCAACCCGATGGATTTAATGTTGGCATGAATATCAACAAAGCAGCAGGACAAGCTATGAATCACGCTACGATTCACGTTATCCCGCGTTATCAAGGTGATGCTAATGGTGGTAAAAGCGGAATGCGATCGGTAATTCCCAAGCAGGGTAGGATCGATCGATAACATTAACATTAGTAAAATCGCCGTTAGACTAAATAGATCGTTTATTGCGCGCCTTTATAGTGCGTGAGTATCTCTCTAGGTGCGATTGTAGAATCGACCTTAATACCCATAAAATATACGCAACTAGCTGAATCGACATTGTATGATTCGGGAATTAATCGATCGAAATACTGTAACCAAAAGAAGCCCAGTTTGATAACTTTACCAAGCTGTTTAGATCTAAACAGCCCACGAAAGAAATTATCAATTGCCCATAATAACTGGGTGCCAGCCCCGGCGACAACTCCCGATTTTATCATTTCAAATTTTTTGAACAAGTAGCGATGTCCGCTTTCTGTATATCTAGTGAAATCGTAAGCACCCTCATGAACGTGTTGTAGAAAAGGTGTTTCTGCATATACGATGCCACCATCTTTTAAAACGCGATACATTTCTGAAACTACTAGATTTGGTTCGAGAACGTGTTCTAATACTGCTTGAATAATAACGGCATCAAAACTACAATCTGGCAAGGGAATATTATGTCCGTCAGCGACGAATTGAACGTGTGGCGAGGCATAAACATCGAAAGAAACGATCGATATGCGCGGATCGTTATAAAAGTCATTCATCACCTCACCAACTGTCCCGCCACCGACGATTAGTACCCGTGGGTTGTGATGCTCCCTACAAAGTAAGTCTACAAGTTGTTTGATATTTTCGCGTGATGCTGGTTGAATGGGATTTACCAAACTCCGCACAGCACCTAACCAGCCCCGATATGAGTTTCGCTCGATCAATGAAGGTAGCGATGAAAAATTACCTTTATTAAAAACACCTCGATCGAAATCGATCAATATCGGGCAATCACCAACTATTTCGTATTCTATGTGTTCTGTGTTGTGTTCGGTAATTAATTTGTCATTTTTTACATGCAATCTCTTCCCAGTTTTAGGACACCGCAAAAATTCTAATACTTCCGATTTCTCTAAAAGCATAAATATTTAGATATGAAATTTAGTTTAAGAATAAATCGCAAAGTTCTGATGGTTTTAGCTACTACACTTTGCAATAAATCGATCCTATCACAAGAATTATTGAGTGGCGATAGGTGCCTTTGAGTGAGTAGATAAGTTGAGCACAAAGGCTTAGATATAGGCTGAGTGACGAAACTAATCTTCTTAACCAGAACTCAGGTTAAATTACAAAAACTTGGCCATTCGATCGACCGCAAGTTGTAATTTAGCAGGTTCGTGTACCAACGCAAATCTGACATAACCTTCGCCACACTTGCCAAAACCGATACCTGGAGCGGCGGCGACGCCAGTTTGACAGACTAACTCGGTACAAAAGGCAATCGAGTCTTGCGCCCATTGTGGTGGTAACTTTGCCCAGACGTACATCATCGCCGCTGGCGTGGGTACGTGCCAACCGATCTCATCCAAGGCGGTAACAAAGGTATCGCACCGCTGTTTGAAGGTATCAGCCGTCTGGCGAACGCAACTTTGCTCGCCTGTAAGTGCGGCGACTGCGCCGTGCAAAATTCCTAAATACTGATTGAAATCGACTACCGCTTTAACTTGGCGCAAGGCTTGAATTAAGTCCCGATTGCCGATCGCATAACCGATTCTAAAGCCGCCCATATTATAGGACTTAGACATCGTAAAAAACTCGATCGAGACACTTTTCTCTCGATCGGCCTGTAAGATCGATGGTACCTGAAGATCTCCAAATACCATGTCCCCATAAGGGAAATCGTGTACCAATACCAAATTGTGCTGCTGACAGAAAGCAACAGCTTCCTCAAAGAAGGCTAGGGGCGCGATCGCGGTGGTAGGATTGTGCGGATAGCTCAACACCATCATTCGCGCTTTGGCAAGGGTTGGAGCGGGAATATCCCCCAGTACGGGCAAGAATCCATTCTCTGCTAGCAAGGGCATTGGGTAAATTTCGCCGCCAGCCAAATACACGCCGCCAGCATGAGAAGGATAGCCCGGATCCATCAACAAGGCAACATCGCCAGGTTCCAAAATTGCCAGGGGTAAATGTGCCGTTCCCTCTTGAGAACCGATGAGTGGTAATACTTCGGTTTCTGGATCTACCGCAATCCCATATTTATTGGTGTACCAAGTTGCGGCGGCTTCGCGAAATAACCGCGTCCCGTTAAAGAGTAAATAACCGTGAGTACTCGGATCTACCAACGCCGATTGAATTGCCGCGATGACATGCGGTGCTGTCGGCAAGTCAGACGAACCCAACGATAGATCGATTATCTCTCGTCCCAGCTCTCTGGCTCGTCCTTTGGCTCGATCCATATCGGCAAATACATTCGATTTTAATGGTTGGAGCCGTTTGGAGAACTGCATGTTATGTCAGTTGATAGTTGGTAGTTGATAGTTAAGTAGGTAGGTGCAATTATTTATAAAATAGATTATGCCTGAAACTTAGTTGGTGGGCAGTGCCCACCCTACGGGATATCTGCATGTTATATCACGTTGATAGTTGATAGTTAGTAGTTGGTAGCTAATAGATTAATAAAGTAGTAATAGAGTAATAAAGTAGGGTGGGCAGTGCCCACCACAAGGGTTAGCGATTGTTGAATTTTACAGATGTCGATCGGATTTTATTAGAGATTGCTATCGAGAATTGTTGCTAATTTATCTTTGGTAATCGCACCTTCTAACGAGTGAATCAGTTCATCACCTTTAAACAATCGAATGGCGGGAACGCCTTCTACTTTGTAAGTTTTGACAGTTTCGGGGTTAGGATCTACTTCCATTTTGACAACCTTGACTCGATCGCTATAATTGGTAGCAATCCAATCGATCGATGGCGACACTAAGCGACAAGGCCCGCACCATGCCGCCCACAGGTAAACTAAGACAGGGAGATCTGCTTGTAAAACTTCACTCTCAAATTGTGCGTCATCGATCACGGTAACACTACTCACTTTGATAAACTCCACAGATGATAGATAAGAATATTATTACCCTTTAGATTAGAGCATAACGAGGTGAGGGGGCTAGTCGGCTAACTCCGATTCAACCAAATTGCCATCAAACCAGCATTACTCGCACCCAAATAGTCTTCTTCCAAACTGTCGCCGATATGCCAAGCAGCTTGCGGCGCGTAGGGATATTTACCCAGAGCTGCGGCGAAGATTGCGGCTTGCGGTTTGGCTGCACTTACTTCCGTCGAAATCGTCACTGTCGAAAAGTAACGATCTAAGCCTAAGACTTTGAGCACGTTATGCAGCCGTGAGTCAAAGTTGGATACTACCGCCAATTGTACCCCCGATCGCTGCCAGTTTTCTAAAGCGGGAATCGTGTCGGGATAGATCGTCCACGCGCCTGGGGTGGCGAAATATCGATACACTTCCTGAAAAAACAGCTCGAAGTCATCAAACTCTTCCCACGCTCCAACTGCGGTAAAAGTCTGGCGATTGATTTCGCGCCACCACAGATATTCCTGCTGGGGAATATCCGCCGTCGGGACGCCAGGAAAGATACAGGGGTTGGAATTGCTAAAAGCTGTATAGAAGTATTTATTGAGTAATTCCGCCGAGCACTCAACACCATGTTTGCTCGCTACTTCACTATAAATCGTGCCCACGCTATCGCGTACCCCAAATAAGGTACCTACAGCATCCAGACAGATAACTTTTGGCAGTGGTAGGGAGCTAGGAATATGTAGGAGTGTCGAGTAATGATGTTCCATACCTTGAAAAATTAGCGACTTAGGGGCAGCGGATATGTTTTGTCAGCGATCTGTTCGGACACACTCGGTTAATTATATCGACCTTTGACAAAATAATCGATCGATCCTCAATCTCTGTTTCGTCTGTTGGCGATCTTTTCAGCCATGCACCAATTTGGGAACACTGTTTACAGACATATGCAAAGCCAATTCAAGAAATCTTATGAGCGACAAATTAAACACCGATCGAATCAAACAAACACCAAACGAATATTTGCCTTTTGTGTGGGCGATCGTTTTAACTCCTATTTGTTCGATTATTTATGCCAATCCATCGATCGGTAATCAGCCCAGTCAAGTCATCACAAATATATCTACAGCAAATAAATTGCAAACTGTATCCGCTTTAATAAACAATAAATTTGCAACAACCTTTGACGAACTTGCAATGAACAATCTTAGGGGTGGCAATACTGCTAATTCTAAAAAAATTGTCTACAAACTCGATGTTCGTTCTCAAGATTTGGCAATTATTGGTGCAAAACCACTGAATCGAAAGCTGTATGGTTATAATGGTGCCGTTTTAAGATTTAAGACCGATCGAGGTTTGGATGGCACTGTCAGTATCTTATGTCGATCGCAAGATCCAGGCGCAGATGGGACATATTTCGCACATGCTCCCGTTGCTGATGCTGCGGGTAAATTGCGGTGTGCGACTGGTTGGAAAGATATTTTGGCACCAAAGCAGTAAAAACAACCAAAGTTATAGATCTAGTTTTGCCAACGACTGGAAGTCGTGGCGGTTTCAACCGCTGAGTCTATAGTAGTCGCCAACCACTACCGACCTACCCTACACCCCCGATCGCCTGCTATAGTGATCTACCGATAGCAATAAATTTTTATACCTAAATTTCGATGAACGTAGTAGACGACAAAGCCGTAGTTAAAGAATATTTTAACAACACGGGATTTGAGAGATGGCAACGGATTTACGGCGACGGTGAGGTAAATAAAGTACAGCTCGATATCCGTACTGGGCACCAGCAGACTGTAGACACTCTGTTAGAGTGGTTCGCGGCAGATAATAACCTTGAGGGTTTATCTATCTGTGACGCAGGCTGTGGGGTGGGGAGTTTGAGCATTCCCCTAGCGCAGTCAAAAGCGATCGTTTATGCCAGCGATATTTCTGAGAAAATGGTCGGCGAAGCGAAAGAGAATGCAGCTAAGTTGTTTGGCAATAACGATAATCCTACATTTAGCGTCCAAGATCTCGAAAGTCTCAGCGGTAGCTACCATACTGTCGTCTGTCTGGATGTGTTGATTCATTATCCTCAAGATAAGGCTGCGGAAATGATTTCTCATCTAGCTTCGCTCGCTCAATCGCGATTGATTCTTAGTTTTGCACCCAAAACTCCCTGTCTATCTTTACTCAAAAAGATCGGTAGTTTCTTTCCTGGCCCAAGCAAAGCAACTCGCGCGTATCTACATCGCGAAGCAGAGATCGTTCAAATTTTAGAAGCACAAGGTTTTAAAATCGAGCGCAAAGCAATGACCAAAACTCGTTTCTATTTCTCACGGATGTTAGAAGCAGTTAAGTTAATTGAGAATTGAGAATTGCGGATGCGCGCTCGTCGGGTTTCCCGACGGTTTAGCGCACCAAGCAGAGAATTGATAATTGAAGGCGATCGCACACATTTGTTACCCGAAGGTGTGTGACTCGCTCTTTTGGTGCATTTGCACCGCTCCGATCGAGAAAACCTAACAAATATATTTAACTAAATCATATGTTTAAATCTTTATCTAATCGCGTTCGTTCTGGATGGCGATCGCTAGCGATCGCGGCAGTAATTTGTCTTTGTGCTTGGGTAATGGCTTATCCAGCTTTAGCAGGTATTGAGGATGATAAATACGATGGCAATGTGTTTGTCCTTTATGCTGGTAATGGCTCGCTCGTCCCACCTAAAGTCTCTCTAGCAGACTCTTTACAATCACAGAAACCAGCTTTGTTAGTATTTTATGTTGATGATAGTACCGACTGCAAAAAATATGCAAGTACGGTTTCCCAGTTGCAGCAATACTATGGTAAAGTCGCTAGTTTTATTCCGGTTACTGCTGATAGTCTAGCTATAAATGGCAAGTATTCAGCAACCGAACCTGGATATTATTATCAAGGTTCGGTACCGCAAACTGTCGTTATCGATAAACAGGGTAAAGTTCGACTCAATGAAACAGGCGATATTGCCTTTGAAAAAGTAGATGATGTCATGCGAGAAGTTTTCGATTTACTGCCTCGCAAAGACTCTATCGAACTCAAACGCCGCAGCTTTAATGAGTTTAACAGCGAACTAGCAAAGTAACATTAATTCAATTCATAAATTGATTAATTTTCAACAAATAAATCTGTGTTTTTAAATCACTCAAATACTAGAGTCTAACCATTAGTCAGTATCGATCTGTTTGAAAATACTACTTAATTACAATGTCTAGTTCGATTTAAATTCTGGAGTAAATATCGCAGATATTAAGTTATTTAGGCGACCTTTAAGTCTTAAAGGTCGCCTAAAAATTGCTATCTAGTATACCAAATATGATGTTCCATTTGTAGTGACTCAGCCATTGGTCTAAATCTTTACAAAACCTGAGGTTTTGTATTGTTAAATACACAGTTACTTAGATATTAGCCTTAATATTTCATCCAGATAATTGTGTGTGAAGGGTAAATTTAAGTCGTATGGCAAATCAGTTTGGACGACGGAGATTCATTATTTTAGGTGGTGCTGGCGTCGCAGGTACGCTACTACTTAAAGCTTGCAGTAACAATCCATCATCTACTCCCACTGCCAGTCCGGGTGCAGCTCCAGCCGCAGGTGGCAAACCAGGAATCAAGGTCGGCGTCATGTATTCCACGACAGGATCGATCGCGATCGTCGAAAAATCCTTACAAGACGCCACATTCCTAGCGATCGATCAGATCAATGAAGGGACGGGGCCTTGGGCTGGCAAGAAAGGCATCAACGGGCAGATGATAGAAAAAGTAGTTGTCAATCCAGATTCCAACTGGGATTTGTACAACCAAATGTCGAAGCGATTGATCGATGAAGATAAGGTCGCTTGCGTACTGGGCTGCTACACCTCTGCTAGCCGCAAATCAGTACTCCCAGTGTTTGAAGAGAAAGATAGATTGCTCTACTATCCTGTCTACTATGAAGGCAACGAATGTAGCTCTAACGTTTTCTACACTGGGGCTGCGCCCAACCAACAAATCACCGATTCAATTCCTTATTGCATCAAAAACTTTGGTAAAAAAGGCTTCTTTATCGGTTCTGATTACATCTATCCCAAAGAAAGTAATCGGATTGCTAAAGCTGAATTAGTCAATGGTGGCGGTACGGTTGTCGGCGACGAATATGCGGCACTGGGTACGACTGAATTTATCACGATTATTAACAAAATCAAGCAAGCCAAGCCTAATTTTATCCTGAGTAATCTAGTCGGCGATAGTATTCCCGCTTTTTACAAGCAGCTTAAAGATGCGGGAATCACTTCTAAAGACATTCCGATCATGGCATTCCCTACCACAGAGGAAGAAATTCAGGCAATGGGGCCAGAGTTTGCGGAAGGACATTACAGTAGTTTTAATTACTTCCAAACAGTTGATACTCCAGAAAACAAAGCATTTGTAGAACAATTCAAGGCTAAATTTGGTAACGATCGCGTTACTAATGGTGTGATGGAAGCAGCTTATATCCAGACCTTTTTCATGGCACAAGCAATGGAAAAATGCGCCAAAGAAAATAAGGAACTTACTACTTCCAATTTGCGCGAAGCAACCAGAGGCCAAATGTTTAAGGCTCCTCAAGGAACTGTCAAATCCGATCCCGATAACTATCACACCTACCTATATTCCCGGATTGGGAAATGGAAGGCAGATGGACAGGCGGAAATTGTCTTTGCAACTAAGGCTGCGGTGAAACCAATTCCCTGGAGTCAAGCACTCTACAAGGGTCGGATTTGCGTTCATGCAACTCCCGACATGCGCGGCAACCCGATCGTCGAGACGAAGAAGCCAGTGCCAATTGCATTCTTAGATAAACCATAAATTGCAAAGCAATCATCATCTCCGATCGCAGATAAAGATCGGAGATCGTGAATTGATTTCAGCATTTACACAATACACAACCAGCCAGAGCGGGAACATAATAGACCTCCTGCACAAATCCCAAATCGAGCATTTACATCCGATCGAGTTAGATAATAGGAGCCATATTTCTATCCACTATTCACTATCCACTACCAACACCATAATTTCATATTCATGCAGGAGGTCTAATGAACGTTTTGCCCTTTAATGCCATATCTTCGTTAGTTTATCTCGCCGAAGTCAGCCCACCAGCAAAAGCGATCGACCCAGTAGCAATTACCAATCAGTTGTTAAATGGAGTGGGAATTGTTGGCATTCTGCTGTTAACAGGGTTGGGATTGTCGATTACGTTTGGGGTGATGCGGATTATTAACCTCGCACATGGTGAATTCATCATGCTCGGCGCATACACGACTTTCGTATTACAAAGTAATTTTAAAATGGATTTGTTAATGACAATTCCATTTTCGTTTTTATTCACAGCTCTAGTCGGCGCATTAGTAGAAGTCACGATCGTCCGCAGACTTTATGGTAGAGCGATCGAAACTTTGTTAGCTACTTGGGGACTGAGTATCGTCCTCCAAGGTGTCGTCAAGCTGATCTTCACCGCCCAACTCAAGTACGTCAAGTCACCACCATACATTCGCGGCAACTGGACGCCATTTACCATTGGTGGGCAAGCGATCGAGATCTCTTACTACCGCTTATTTATCATCTTCATGGCACTACTGCTGTTAGCAATTACAGCGTATTTGCTCTACGGTACCACGTTGGGTAGAGAAGTCCGCGCTGTCACTCAAAACCGCGAAATGGCTAAGTGTCTGGGCGTCAATACCAGCCTGGTGGATATGCTCACATTTGCTTATGGCTGCGGACTGGCTGGAGTGGCGGGGACAGTAATTGCTTCGCTCAAAAGTGTCGCGCCACCGATGGGACAAGATTATTTAGTAGATGCCTTGATGACGGTGGTGACGGGAGGAGTAGATAAGTTAATTGGCGTGTTGGCAGGTGCAGTGTTAATCGGCGAATCCAATGCCGCGATCGCGTATTTATTAAACGATCCTACCGCTAGAGTAATTGTCTTAGCTGCGGTGATCGTCCTAATTCGCTACCGTCCCGAAGGTCTATTTACAGTCCAGAAGCGCGGTTAGATGAGTTGAGATCGATCGCGCTGGCGATCCTCAAGATTGAAGTTGCTGTATAGTCTTTTACCCCACCCCAGCCCTCCCCTTATAAAGG
>NZ_PVWO01000740.1 GCF_003003845.1 Chamaesiphon polymorphus CCALA 037
CCCCAGCCCTCCCCTTGTAAAGGGGAGGGCGCAAGATAAGCCCCCCCTGCTTGGTGCGCTAACCCGTCGGGAAACCCGACGAGCGCGCATCCGCTTTATAAGGGGGGGTTGGGGGGTAAATCAACCTCAACCGAAGCCCAGCCGACTGTCGGTGTGCGGTATTGGCGTTTAGGTAAACCATTCCAACTCCCCGCTCCCCAACCTCCAAGGATAACCATTCATGAAATTAAAATTAATCTCTAGCTCCACAGTCGCGCTGCTAGCAACGCTCGGCGCGCTCCACAGCACCCCCGCATCCGCTCAACTCGTCCCCGAACCGTGGGTAACCGTAGGTAGCAAAGATGGTGGCGTCAGTTATGGAGCAGGGGTGAGAATTTTCGATCTCGGTGCCGAAATTGGTAATAATAAGGGCAAAACTGGCGTCGATCTGCTCAAATTTTTTAGCATACCAACTGTGTCTCCCTATGTGGGATTGGGTCTTTATGGTAGCGATGTCGCTTACTCTGGTGGCGTGCAATTTAGCCCGCCTGGGAATACCTTTTTTGGAGTTGGCTATCACTCAATTCGGGGGATCAACGGTCAACTCGGTATCAAATTTTAGTTAATCTCGATCGAGCGGGAATCTCCCCCGCCAGGATTGTTAAAGTAAAGGTAGAGTAACTCAACTACTAGCCCTTTTATTTAACATGTTACTAAACCCAACCCAACGTCAAAAGTTAGATGATGGTAACGATCGAGCGTTTTATGACGTACCTCGATTTGTTACCCATGTCGATGCCGGATTTATCGATCGATTGACGAATCTCTATCGTGAGAAACTTACGCCAAATACGCGTATCTTTGACATGATGAGCAGTTGGGTATCGCATCTACCCGAAGAGATGCAATTTGAATACGTCCAGGGGCATGGTTTGAATGAAGCGGAACTCGCCAAAAATCCACGCTTCGACAGTTACTTCATCCAAAATCTCAATCAAGATCTCAAACTGCCCTTAGAAGATGCGAGTTTTGATGCAGTTTTAAATACTGTCTCCGTCCAATATCTCCAGTATCCCGAAGCAATTTTCGCCGAGATTTATCGCATTCTCAAACCAAATGGAATTGCCATTTTTAGCTTTTCCAATCGCATGTTTTATAATAAAGCGATCGCCGCTTGGCGGGATGGCAGCGAGAGCGATCGAGTCGAATTGGTCGAGGGTTATTTTAAATCTGTACCCGGATTTACCGAGCCAGAAGCGATCGTCCATGTCAGTCAAGTACCCGATATTTTTCGGTTAATCGGTGTTGGTGGGGGCGATCCTTTTTATGCAGTCATCGCTCGGAAACAAGGCTAATATCGATCTTGGTGGTGCTAATTTTTAGAGATCGATCGGCTCGGAATGAAGATAATATTTTAGACTGATTTGTCGATCGATAGTTCGAGATTGCAAAAAGTTGGCGATTGAATTCGTTCGCGAAGCGTCTCTGTAAGAGAATCGCCAACTCTAAATCGATCCGAGCGTATTCCCGATCGACTAAATAAGGCTCTCCCACACTTATTAATTCAAGTGACTGGATCTATTCGATCTATTGGGATCGATCGGGTCGAAGCCGATGAGTAAAATCTGTAATGGTGCTAGATTACCCTCTTGTGGAACGATCGCCATTTGGGAGACAAAAGTAAGCTGATTGACTTCGCGATAAGCCAGAGGAAGCGATCGAATCGTATCGGGATCGATATCCATTAATACTGGCGCATCTTTGATGGGAAGACCGCACAATTCGCCAGCTTGGGTATGAAATAGAATCAGAAATTTGGAAGAATCTTGGAGTGGATCGATCGTGGCAAATTTATGCCGTAAATCGACAATCGTCAAAGTTTCTGCACCCAGATTCATAATGCCAATTCCATCTCTGAGGACTGCTCGCTCTGACGGATAAACGATCGCTTTTTCCACCGCTTCGACAGGCATGGCAAACAGGTAGTTAGCCATTGCTGTCTGTTCGATATCGGCTAGGGCAAACACGATCGCGTGGATCGTGTTGTCATCTTCGTTATTACTAGATAACCGTTGGGATAGGAGAGAGGAAGTCATTCTAGGGGACGGGGAGAGGGGGTGGA
>NZ_PVWO01000193.1 GCF_003003845.1 Chamaesiphon polymorphus CCALA 037
ACCCCTCCCCCTTGCCCCTCTCCCCCTTACCCTTGCCCTTTCTACTCCCACCCCCGTCTCGCCAACCTTCTTCAACAGCGCAACCGACGTTTCCGCCAGTATCGGTGCTGACTATCGCCGCACCAGTTTCAATGCGGGAAATCAGGAACTAGATGTGAATGTAGCTCTGAAGAATCAGGGTAGTTATGGTTTGGATGGAACGTTACTCGTGGTAGTTAAGAATATTAGCGATCCTAGCGTCAGCGTCAAAGATGCCGACGGCTTTACGCCTGAAGGTTTGCCCTACTATACCTTTACGGCGAGTAATGGCAAATTAGATCCGACGCAGGTAACTGACGAGCAGACGTTAGTATTTAAAAACCCAAATGGGGTGCAATTTAGTTACGAACTGATGGTGCTTGCGGAAATTAATGCCGCACCTGTAATTAAATCTCAACCAGAATTGGAAGTAATTGGCGGTAAGAATTATCAGTATCAAATTCAAGCTGAAGATCTCAATGGGGATAGTCTCAGTTATAAATTACTGAGTGCGCCCAGTGGAATGGCAATCGATCCTAGCACTGGTTTGGTGAGCTGGAATACTAGTGCTGGTGAAATTGGCAATTATCAATTGGTGGTAGAAGTTAGCGACGAACGTGGGGGAATCGTTCAGCAGAATTATAATTTGGCTGTAATTACACCACCGCCAAATCGTCCGCCTGTATTTACGAGCAATCCGCTAGTAGATGCCAATATTAACTCCGAGTATAAATACCAAGCAACAGCCAAAGACTTAGATGGAGATGTACTGACTTTCTCATTGGTAAATAAACCGATTGGGATGGTAATTGATGCGAGTACTGGTGTAATTAAGTGGACTCCTGACGCTCAGCAGTTTGGTAATTATGATGTCACCGTAAAAGTCGATGATGGTAAAGGTGCTGTTGCCAATCAAATCTATAAAATTGCAGTTGCAAATGCAGTCGGGAATAGTGTCCCGATTATTACCAGTACCCCGATTACTGAATTCGGAATTTTAGGTACGACTAATGGAGCAGCAACAGCCAACCTGCAAACTATTATCAGAGATTTTCGGATGTCTGGAACGCCAAACGGTCATCCAGATTTTCAAAGATTCTTAGGTAGTGTGACGGGGATGGTTAGCAATACACTCGGTAGCGATGGCCTACCAGTGTTTATCAAACCAGATGGTGTTGGAGCTACTAGTGCGGCAACTTTTGCCCAGTGGTATCGCGATGTTCCTGGTGTCAATCAAAGAGTAGATGTGCCGTTGACATTAACTGAAACTACTCCAGGTTCGGGGATTTGGCAATATCAAAATGGTACTTTCTTTCCGATCGATAATTTAGGTTATGGCAACCAAGGCTTCAGTCGTAACTTTGCTTTCACTGTTGAAACTCATACTAATTTTACCTATAAAGGTGGCGAAGTATTCAATTTTACTGGTGATGATGATGTCTGGGTATTTATCGACAAGAAATTAGTCATTGATTTAGGTGGAACGCATTCACCACTGAGTGCGAGTGTTGCGTTAGATACGCTCGGACTGACTAAAGGTAAAACTTATGCTTTCGATTTCTTCTCAGCAGAGCGTTATACTGATGGATCGAGTTTGAGATTACAAACTAGTATCGATTTTGGCTCGGAATATTTTTACCAAATTAAAGCTAGTGATGTCGATTCAGCATCATTGAAATACGAACTGGTGCAAGCACCAACTGGAATGCAGATCGATCCATCGGGACTAATTTCTTGGCGACCAAAACTCAGTCAACAAACAACTTATCCAATTGTTATTAAGGTAACAGATCCTCAAGGTGGTGTTGCCACTCAAAGTTTCGATCTCAAGGTCGTACCTAGCAATCCCGGCGAAATTAGAGGTACGGTTTATCGGGATGCTAATGGAAATGCCACTAAAAATATCGATGAAATCGGTTTGCAAGGTCGAACTGTATATATCGATGAAAATCTAGATGGTCGGCGAAATCTTGATGAAGTTTCTACAACTACCGATGTCAATGGTAGCTATATATTCAAAACCTTACCATCAGGGGCTTACAAAATTGCACTTGAGAATCAAAGTGGTTGGAATATTACCGGAGGTACTGGAGCTGTTATTTTAGGTAACGGACAAATTCTGAATAATCTAAACATTGGATTGTTAGAAGCTAAAGATCCCAGTCAAAATCAGAATCCCTACATTGTCAGCACTCTGCCAAATAGTCAAATTGAGGCAGACAAAGTATTTAAGTATCAAGTCAAAGCTCAAGATCCAGATGGGGACGGATTAAATTATAGCCTTGTCAATAGTACTTTCTCAGGTATAGATATAGATCCAAGTACGGGACTGATTACTTGGCAACCCAATCAGGCTCAAATCGGCAGAACCTTTGATTCATTGATTCAAGTCAAGGATGCTTATGGTGGAATAGCCCAGCAAAGTATTCAACTCAAAGTAGTTGCTACAAATACAGCCCCGATTTTCACTAACGCTCCTCTCAATTCAATTGTTGCGACGGTTAATAACCCAGTTGAATATCAGTTTAGAGCGATCGATGCCGATAACGATCCGATCGGTTATCGAATTGTCAATCCAACTAATGCTTTAGGAGCGACTATTAATGCTCAAACTGGTGTATTTGCTTGGGCAACAGCATCGCGCTCTTTAGGGTCATATAGCTTTACTGTGGGAGCGACCGATAGCAAAGGGCTAGAAACTTTACAAGATTTCACTGTCGCGCTTCAAAATCTACCCAATCTCGTTCCAGTAATTGCTTCTACTCCTCGCAAACAAACACCCGTCGGTCAAACTTATGTCTATCAAATTACCGCGACCGATCCTAATTCCGATCCATTAACATACAACTTAATTAATCCGCCTGCGGGGATGAGTGTTAATAATCGGGGATTATTAACATGGACACCTACTGCGGCTCAATTGGGACAATCATCAATTCAAATTCAAGTCAGCGACGGACGCGGTGGCGTTACCAGCCAACAGTTTGACTTGGATGTTGTCAATTTTGGTAATTTAGTCAACAACAGTCCAGAAATCACTTCTATACCGACATTTACCACTAACTTAGGTAAAACATATAGCTATCAACTCACCGGAACAGATAGCGACAACGACACCTTAATCTGGAGCCTCGATAATGCCCCTACAGGCATGGTCATCGACTCGGCTACAGGCATCCTCAAATGGAACCCCACCAGCTCTCAAATCGGCAACCAGACCATCGCCGTGCGGCTATCGGATGCCTATGGATTGTACGTCGGACAGGAATATACCCTCAAAGTCAACGGTGTCAATACACCACCTCAAATTCAATCATCACCGAATACAATTGCTGGCATAAATTCGCCATACAAATACCAAATTAAAGCCGTAGATTTAGAAGGCGATGCCATTCAATACACATTAGGTCGCCGTCCGACAGGGATGGCAGTCGATCCCAATACTGGCTTAATTACCTGGACGCCAACTGCCACTCAAACAGGTACTCAAATCATCGACGTTTTAGTCACCGATACCCAAGGAGCAGTTACCACTCAAACCTATAACTTAGTAGTTGGCACCACCCCAATCAACCAAGCACCCACCATTACCTCAATTCCCAAATTTACTGCCGATACTAACAGTCAATACAAATATCAGGTAGTAGGAACAGATCCAGAAAATAGCCAGATTACCTATGCTTTAATTACCGCACCGACGGGAATGGTCATCGATGCCAACACCGGATTAATTACTTGGGATAATCCCACATTAGGCAATACCAATATTAAGATTACTGCGACAGATATTAGTGGCGCAGTCGCCGTCCAAGAATACACCCTCACAGGCAAACAGAATCGCGCACCAGTCATTAATTCCACCCCGATAAATCGAGTAACTCTGGGCAACACCTATCGTTACGATGTCAAAGCCACAGATAGCGACAACGACGCGCTGACTTACAGCCTCGATAATGCTTCCCTAGTCGCAGGAGTTACCATCGACAAATTGGGGCGGATGACTTGGAAACCCACAACCGTAAATCTGGGTATCAAACCAGTCACCGTTACCGTCACCGACACCAATGGTGCGACAGTCACCCAGACATATAATCTGGAAGTCCTCGCCGATAACATCGCCCCCACGATTAATCTGGTACGCGGTACCAATATCGCCGATATTGGTGAAACTATTTCATTCCAAGTTCAAGCCACAGATAACGTCGGGATTAAATCCAAACAACTGGTCATCGATAGTCAGACTATCAGCTTAGACGCCAATGGAGTCGGCACGTATACAGTCACCACTGCTGGTGTAGTTACCGCCACCGCGATCGTCACCGATGTTAACGGTAATGTTAGCACTGCTAGTACCACTACCAATATCATCGACCCCAGCGATATCGAAGCACCCGCCATCAACTTAGACTTGAGTGGGATTGTCGATGGGATGATTACGGGTAGAACCGATATTAAAGGTACGGTAACGGATACTAATCTGGATTACTACACCTTGGAGGTTGCCCGATTAGGTTCGGATAACTGGCAAGAGGTGTTCCGAGGTACTAATTCAATTACGAATGGCACCCTGGGCAAATTCGACCCATCTCTGCTAGAGAATGATACCTATCGAGTTAGGCTGACTGCTTACGATACTAGCGGACGTGGCTCTCAGGTTGAGGATGAGATTGATGTGACTGGAGAACTCAAGTTGGGTAATTTCCGGTTGTCGTTTACGGATTTAACTATTCCGGTGACGGGGATTCCGATTAGTTTGACGCGGACTTATGACTCGCTTACTTCTGGCACTACGGATGATTTCGGTTATGGTTGGCGGATGGAGTTTCGGGATACCGACTTGCGGACGAGTTTGAAGAAGGATGAATTCTACGAACAGTTGGATTATCGGACGGTTGGGTTTGAGTTTGGAACCAGAATTTATATTACGCTGCCTGGTGGCAAGCGGGAAGGATTTACCTTCTCGCCGCTCAACGTACAGGGTGCTTTGGGTGGCTTTACGGGCGGACGGTTGTTGTATCCGAACTTTGTGGCGGATAAAGGGGTGACGAGTACGTTGACGGTACCTGGAGCGGAGGTGAGGGCTTATACGAGTGAGTTCTCGTCTAAGGATGGGACGTCGGGGAATGTGAATGGGATCTTGATGGAGAAAGAGGGCAAGATCTTTAATTTGGCGGGGCGTCCGTATGTGCCGCAGGATGATGGGTTTGGGAATCGCTACCTTCTCACTACTAAGGATGGGACGGTGTATGAGATTAATGCCACTACTGGGGATCTGGAGACGGTTCGGGATACTAATGGGAATGTGTTGACTTATTCGGATACGGCGATCGTCAGTAGCACTGGTGTCCAGGTGACGTTTGAGCGCGATAATCAGGGTCGAATAACGAGCGTGACCGATCCTTTGGGACAGAAGGTGGTGTATGCGTATGATGCGAAGGGGGATCTCGTGTCCGTGAAGGACAGGGATGGGAATACTACTCAGTTTGGATATAATTCGAGCCGCGCTCACTATTTAGATAAGATTGTCGATCCTTTGGGACGGGAGGCGGTGAAGACGGAATATGATGAAAATGGAAGGCTGAAGAAGACGGCGAATAGTAGTGGGAATGGGGTGGAATTTGTTTACGACCCGAATAATTCTATCGAGATTGTCAAGGATGCTTTAGGTAATCCGACAACTTTTGAGTATGACAAGCGTGGGAATATTGTTACTGAGGTGGATGCAGTCGGTAAGGTTACTAAACGTGCCTATGATGATGATAATCGGATGCTCAGTGAGACGGTAATTAGCGATCGTTCTGGTGTTAATGGATTTACCACCACATATACTTATGATCGTCAGCGCAATAAGTTGAGTGAGACTGATACTTTAGGAAATACTACTTACTATACTTATGGTGAAAGAAGTCGGCTCTTAACGACTACTGATGCGCTAGGAAGAACTACTACCAATGTTTACGACGCTAACGGTAACTTGACTTCTATCAAAGACGCACTCGGTAATATCACCACCTTTACCTACGATGGTAAAGGACAAGTAACTCAAACTATCGATGCTCAAGCGAATACTACCTTATTCCAATATGACAGTAACGGTAATGTTAGCAAAGTAGTCGATCCACTTGGATACATCGTCAACTATACCTACAACGGTAGAGGTGATAAACTCACTGAAACTAAATTAGTAACTACCGCCGCTGGCTTACAAACCAGCATCACCACATCGGTATATGATGCCAATGGAAAGATGACGAGCATGACTGATGCGCTCGGTCAAACTAGCACTTACGAATACGATAAACTCGGCAAACAAATTGCTGTTACTGACGCATTAGGCAGAAATACTCAATCCTTATATAACAGTAAAGGCGAACTCATTGAGATAATTTATCCTGATGATACACCATTAGATTTAACAAATAATCCTCGCACCAAAACTGAATATGATGCTGATGGTCGAGTAGCTGCTGCCATCGATAAACTTGGGCGCATCACTCGGACGGTATATGATGCAGTTGGAAGAGTAATTGAAAGCATCGCACCTGATAGTACGCTTAATGACTTAACCGATAATCCTCGCACTAAAACTGAATACTATACAGATGGTAAAGTCAAAGCCAGTATCGATGAGCGGGGGAATCGGACAGAGTATAGATACGATCGGGCGGGAAGACAAACAGATGTAATTTATGCAGATGGTACACCATTAGATTTAACTGACAATCCCAGAACTCACTATCAGTATAACCAAGCTGGACAACAGGTTAGCGTCACTGATGCGTTAAATCATACTACCCGTTATCAATATGACAACTTAGGTAGAGCAATTAAAATCATCTACGCTGATGATACTTTCACCACTACCACCTACGACTCGTTAGGACACAGACTAACAGCCAGCGACCAGAATGGTAAAGTAACTGAGTATCGTTATGATGCCGTTGGTAAACTGACTGGAGTGAAAAATGCGCTAGGTGATTGGACTAATTACGTCTACACCCAAGAAGGAAGTTTACTTAGTATTACTGATGCGAATAACCATAGCACTACTTATGAGTATGATATCTTAGGTCGCAGAGCAGCTACCATTCTGCCATTAAATCAACGTTCTACCACTAATTACAATGCGGTAGGGAGTATCAGCACGATGACTGACTTTAATGGTAAAACTACTACTTATAAATATGACGAACAGAACCGATTAGTCGAACAAGATTTTACTAACGCTCCTACCATCACAATGACTTATACTGTCGGTGGACAAATAGCGACTATTACTGATGGTCGAGGTGTGACTAGTTTTAGTTACGATCTTCGAGATCGACTAATTTCCAAAACTGATGTTGATGGTTCCAAAATTAGTTATACCTACGACTTAGCTGGAAATCGTACCAGTGTGACTACTCAAGTCATCAATGGAAATGCTAATACTACCACCTACACATTTGACGAGCGAAACAGATTAGATAAAGTCTTATCTGGAGGTGTGGTATTAACTGACTATAATTATGATGCAATGAGTAATCTCGTTAAAACTACTCTTAGCAATGGGGTAATTGAAACTAGACAGTACGATAAATTAAATCACTTACTTAATCTCCAAACCAATAAAGGGAGTAATATTTTTACTAACTTTGTCTACAGCTTAGATAAAGTCGGAAATCGTCAGCAGGTAGTTGAGACTGTGGGAAGTAATACTCGCATGGTTGGTTATGTCTATGATGATTTATATCGGTTGACGAAGGAACAGGTAACTGACGGAGTTAATGGCAACAGAACAACTGAATTTATCTATGACAAGGTTGGAAACAGGCAACAACAGCAGGTAACGGCTAATAATGTTATTACTGCTACTACCTATCAATATGATGCTAACGACAGGCTATTGAAGGAGCAAGTAAATGGTAATGATAAGGTTATCTATACTTATGACAATAACGGTAATAATTTCACTAAAACTGAGGATGGTAAGACGACTGAATCGATTTGGAATGACCAAAATCGGTTAGTTGGTGTGAAGGTTAAAGATGGTGCTGGTGTTATTACTCAACAAGTGAGTTATGAGTATGATGCGAGTGGAATTCGAGTCAGTCAGAATGTAGATGGGGAGATAATTAAGTATCTGATTGATGCTAATTTACCCTATGCTCAAGCTGTGGTGGAATATCGTCCTAGTGGGTTGGTAGTTGTTTCTTATACTCATGGGAATGATTTAATTAGTCAGACTCGCGATGGGGTTAATAGTTTCTATCATGTGGATGGGTTGGGAAGTACGAGAGGGTTGAGTGATGCTGAGGGTAATTTGATTGATACTTATAGTTATCAAGCTTTTGGTGAGTTGTTGAATAGTAGTGGGGGGAGTGAGAATAAGTATCTGTTTACTGGGGAACAATTCGATCCTGTTTTGAGGGATTATTATAATCGGGCAAGGTATTACGATCCTGAGACTGGAAGGTTTACTCGGCGGGATAGCTATGAGGGTCAAATTCAAGATCCTATTAGCTTGCATAAATATCTTTATGCTAATGGTAATCCGATCTCAAATATCGATCCTAGTGGATTGAGTACAATTGCTGAACAAGGAATTGTTACTGCACTCTTATCTTTTCTAGCTGCCTTTGCTATTGTCAATTTGACATCAAATATTATCCAAGAAAATCAAAGTAAAAACGATGAGCCAAAAGATACTATATATCGTGGAACTACATTTTATGATGTACTAGAAACAGTAGCAAGTCAACATATTGATATAGAAAGAATTTTGCTTAATCAGACAAGATTTGATTTGACTGGAGATCGGGCTGGTGTATATTTCACAAATCAGATATTAACAGCCGAATATTACGCCAATCTTGTCGGATTTAGTGGTGGACAACCAAGAGCGGGGGGGCCAGCAATTCTTGGTGCAATTCACTCACGAAAAAGATTTCAACTATTCACATTAAAGTATAGAATTGCAGTAAATGCTCCAATTCCTCAACCTCCGCAACCAGGTCAAACAGAAACACTAATTCCATATAATGCCATACCTGAATTTGAAACTTTTACAAATTATATCCAAGTTTAGTTGACATGTAATGACAATCATTGCTAGATAAATATGCTGTTAATAGAAGTAAGTCCATATCGTATCTTGAGCGACGAAATAAAATATCCAAACAGAGAAAAAGATAGATTTATATTTGAACATCTTAAATATTTATGTTCCAAGTTAACTTCACTTCCAACCTTAACTATCCAAGTAGATTCCCAAGGTGCCTGGATCAAAAGAGGTCATTATTATTTAACAATAGCAAAAATGCTTCAAATGCCGAATGTTAAAGCAATTGTAGACAGTTCCTCTTCTAATGAAAATATTGAATGTTTTCTTGAAACTTCAACTGCAAATGTATTGGACTGGGAAACTGAAAGGTTAACAGAACGTGACGTGTTACATGGTTATGTTCAGTATCTTTTGTTTTTTCAAAGAATTTTAAGTGAAGAAGAGAAGCAAGAGTTTGAAGAGAAGATTGTTAATTTTTTTGGAAGCTTGAGATTTCCAGTAGGAATGAACATTCCTGATGTAAGAATTAACAATCTAGCCTATCCATATTCAGGGATATGTGCTGAATTCGAGGCTTATGTACCAATTTTAGATGAAAGTTGGTATGGACAATCCAGATCTGTTTTGATTGACTTTCATCTACAAAATGTTCCAATAGTCTCCTTTCAAGGTATGAAGTGGGAGTTCCCCCTGTAACTCGATAGTAAGTAAGTTGTGTAGAGCCAAGCTAGAGTAGTCAAGCTAGTAGGGTGGGCAGTGCCCACAGGCTCAAACCTATGCTCAAACTAGATTTCATGCTAAAGAGTAACTACTTGATCGATTGTCGATTTTGTGCGATTCGATCAATGGTAAGATTTGCTCGATCGTTATTCCGGTTACTTCAGCAATCGTTTCTGGCAGGGGTTTTTTGCATAAACCCTCCAAAAGGGGGAATAAGCATATTTATATACCAAAGCTAGCAATCGTTCGGAGAAAA
>NZ_PVWO01000741.1 GCF_003003845.1 Chamaesiphon polymorphus CCALA 037
CTGTACCACCGTAGGATGGGTGGATGGGTAGCGGTTCAGAGAGCTTGCTCTCCCAACTCCCAACTCCCAACTCCCAACTCCCCGCTCCCTACCCTCTAGCCGCAACTAGATATTTCTGACAACTCCACAAGAGAGCCGTACCGACAGCGATGTAGATTAAGCCGCGAATTTCAAAGCTGACTCCGGCTGCTCTTAAAATAATGCCGATACCCATCATCGATAGAATGAGCGCGATCGTTTTACCGCCAAACATCTGGATGATACTTTTGAGAGGATTAGTTTCAGTCAATGCGTCCGCTCGCTCGATCGTCCGTGCTGCGGTTTTTTCGAGAATAAACTTGCCCTTGAGTAGTCCTACCGCCAAAGCCAGACTGCCAAATCCGATATGTTCTCGATCGACAAACCCCAAATAAGGAAAATGAAACCAGAAAATACAGCCCATAATCAGCAATCCGGTACCGACTAAAATCCAGATAGCAGCGGCAATTAGCAGATGTTGTTGGCGATTGAGTCCTGGAGATCGTTCGGTTTCCACTATATCGAATTACCAAAAAAATACGGTTTCCTCTGTCCAGCTTACCGTAGATTTTCTCAAACTCGGTGCTATAGTAGTAAACGAAACCGCTAAGTCGGTTCCAAAAATAAAGTGTGAGGAAATTTTTAATGAACTGGAAAACTTTACTGGTAATTGCCAGCTTGTCTTTGACTACTGGTCTGACTGCTTGTAACAGCAAGACTGAGACTCCCGACGCGACCAAAACTGATACAACTACACCAGCAGCTACTACTGCACCTGCAACAGCACCTGCGGCTACCGATACTACTAAGCCTGCTGGAGAAGCTGGTGCTAAGAGCGACACCAAGACTACTACCACCGAAACCAAAACTGAAACTAAGCCTGCTGGTGGCGACATGAAGTCCACTGACGGTGCTGCTAAAGAGACAACTAAGACTACTACCACCAAAACTGAAACTAAGCCTGCTGCTGAAGGTACTAAAAAACCGTAGTTAAGGTTTAGTGCGGCAATTCTCGATCGAAGAGTCGCTTGTTTCTAAATGAAACCATTGCCATCAACGTTGTGTGAATCTCTTTGAGAATCTCTGATGTTGGTGGCATTTTTGGGTGTTTATAAATACGATCGTGTTGGCGATCGTTGTATGCTCCGATTGCTACACGATCGAGCGATCGCCAGTATTTAAAAACTTTCCAGCCTCACCAAGTGGAATTTGGGTATTGATAGCAAGTCGATAAAAATGATTGAATCTGGCGGCATTAACTGTAGCTGGAAGTGTCTGTTGACGCTGCTGGGTAAATATCTGCTGAAACTTGGTAGTTACCTCACCAGTTAAGGAATTACGCGTAGGAACGACACAACGTTGACAGGGATTTATCCCCTGAAATCGGACATTTCCCAATTGAAAATCCACCACTTCTCCCTGCGCGCCAAATAGTCGATCTTCCCAAAAAGCGGGAACGC
The DNA here is from genome assembly GCF_003003845.1 of Chamaesiphon polymorphus CCALA 037. Lineage (GTDB taxonomy): Bacteria > Cyanobacteriota > Cyanobacteriia > Cyanobacteriales > Chamaesiphonaceae > Chamaesiphon > Chamaesiphon polymorphus. The sequence continues at coordinate 1,479 of NZ_PVWO01000741.1, forward strand.
CACTCAGTTCTAAATTAGTTCTAAATCTCCGCCGGACTTCGGCTAAATTTAGGTCGGGAAACCACTCACAAATCGTCTCTAAGGTAGCCGTACTGACGATCGTCGGCCCATAAGCATCTGGGTCATCTGGAAAGCCTGTAGTCGCATTTTCGATGAGACTGACTGAGAAGCCAAAAAATTGACTCAACCAGCTACCTAGTTCGGTAAGTTCGGTATTGAGGCAAAATGAATGAGTTTGCGGATCTTCGAGAGTTTGCAGCCGAACTATCGATCGAGAATCAGACTCTAAATCCCCACTGCCAAAGTTAAATTCAGCGCGCAATTGTTGAATTTTGGCAGTACGTTTAGCATTAACAACTTTGCCACTCGCATCTACGATCGCCCAACGCCTGTCAAATTCTAGCGCACCACCTGACGATATTTTAGCGCGATCGACTACCATCCCATCGAGAGATTTGACTGGATAAACGATAATTTGTGCTAACGTCGGCTGGTTGTTATTTATCATCATAAATTTTATCGAATCGCCCGATCGACCCTGCTAGATTAACGATCGATAATTATGTCGATCGATCCGATCTAACATTAGGAATATATCTGAAGACATAAAATCAAAT
>NZ_PVWO01000742.1 GCF_003003845.1 Chamaesiphon polymorphus CCALA 037
TACCCATCCCCCCATCCACCCATCTACCCATCCACCCATCCACCCATCCACCCATCCACCCCTCTAGTCCCCATTCGCGCTTAAACTATAAAAGTATTATTTCTGCGATCGGATCGTGATGAAGCTACCAAAAAAGTTGATGTTATTGGGATCGGGTGAATTAGGCAAAGAATTTACGATCGCCGCCCAACGGCTCGGCAATCATGTCGTTGCAGTCGATCGTTATCCGCACGCGCCAGCGATGCAAGTTGCGGATGAGTGTGAAGTAATTTCGATGTTAAGTGCAGAAGATCTCGAACGAGTTGTCTCCAAACATCAACCCGACTATATCATTCCTGAAATTGAAGCAATTAGAACCGAAAAATTACTAGAATTCGAGCAACGTGGAATTACCGTAATTCCCACCGCTAAAGCCACTGACTACACGATGAATCGCGATCGGATTCGCGAACTAGCTCACCAGGAATTAGGGGTGCGGACGGCTAAATATGCCTACGCTACGACGCTAGCCGAACTGCAAGTAGCAGCTAGCGAAATCGGATTTCCTAATGTTGTCAAGCCAGTCATGTCTTCCTCTGGCAAAGGGCAATCGGTAGTTGCAAGTGCGACAGAAGTCGAGACAGCATGGAATTATGCCATCGATGGTTCTAGAGGCGATACTCACAAAGTAATTATCGAAGAGTTTATCAATTTTGAGATCGAAATTACTTTATTAACTATCAAACAATGGAACGCACCGACGATCTTTTGTCCGCCGATCGGACATCGCCAAGAACGCGGCGACTATCAAGAATCGTGGCAACCCGCCCAAATTAAACCCGATCGACTTTTAGCCGCACAAGAGATCGCCACTCAAGTTACCGACGCACTCGGTGGAGCCGGAATTTTTGGCGTAGAATTTTTCATCACTGCGGATGAAGTAATTTTTTCCGAACTCTCGCCACGCCCGCATGATACGGGAATGGTGACACTAATTTCTCAAAACTTAAACGAATTTGAGTTGCATTTACGGGCAGTGTTAGGATTGCCAATTCCCAATATCGTTCAATATGCTCCATCTGCTAGTGCGGTAATTTTAGCTAGCAAAAATTCAGATTCTATCTACTTTAATGGTGTCGCCGAGGCTCTCAGCGTGCCCGATGTCGATCTGCGCTTATTTGGCAAGCCAGACTCTCGTCCCTATCGACGCATGGGTGTGGCTCTAGCCAAAGCAGAGACGACAGAATTAGCTCGTGCTAAAGCATTTGAGGCAGCTAGCAAGATTGAAATTGTCGATCGATAAATTAATTGAGAATTGAGAATTGAGAATTGCGGATGCATTTTCGGACGGGTTTCCCGTCCATGAAAATGCACCAAGCAGAGAATTGGGTTGTTAGGATGAGGATTTAAACACAACCCTAACAACAATTCACCTAAGAGGTCGGGGATTTAAACCTCTGCTTCTCGTTAAAATATTCGACGATCGAGCGGTTGAGGCGATTTTAATGGACGATCGAGGATGTTGTAGTCTAGAATGGACGCAATAGTAAAAACGTTCTAAACAAAGGTTGTATCGATGGCTGCACCCACCCTAACGATATCCGGCAAAGTTTTGGGCAAAAGCCAAAATCTATTTACGAGCTGGCAGATGTCTTTGCCAGAGCAGCCGCTGACATTGGCGGAATTACTCACACAGATCGTGCGATTGGAAGTTCGAGCATTTGGAAATCGTCAAGCAGAGCAAAGATCGACCAAGGTATTGGGCATAATCGATATTGAGGCAGGAGTCGCGCTGGGTAAAATTAGTAGTGGTGGTAGCGATCTCGAACAGGTGGTGGATGTGCAGGGTGCGATCGATAATGCCCTGCAAGCCTTTCAGGATGGGTTTTACCTAGTATTTATCGATGATAAGCAGCAAGAGGATTTGGCGGCGGTTGTAAATCTCAGAGTCAATTCGGAACTCTTGTTTCTCCGCCTCACACCTTTGGTTGGCGGTTAATTATGAAACGCCTGCGATTGAAATCGCGGCTTGTGTCACAAAGTCCGCCTTGTATGTTAGAGAAGGTGGTAGATCGATGGAGCCTGGGTCAAAAAGACCGTCGCGCAGCAGGATCGC
>NZ_PVWO01000194.1 GCF_003003845.1 Chamaesiphon polymorphus CCALA 037
CCTTGGCTCTGAGTAGCTGAATTAGTAGCTGTAACTGCTTTCCAACCTGGATTTTAGCCTTTATTCCGCAACCCCTAACTAGATTTACGCCGTCTGGTACTAGATTAATTATTCCTTTTAATAAAGGCTTCGGCAGTATCTCGATCGATAACTACTCCATCCAAAGTTGCTGCCAACAAATTATCTAATATTTGGCGATATTGGGGGCCTGGTTTGTAACCCAATCGGCGCAGATCGTTGCCAGTTAATGGCGGTTGAATATGCGCCCATACTGTCAAATATCGCCAAATTTGACGACGAATATTTCTGTTGCGACACCGCACGGCAATTAAAATTAGCATCGATAAATCGAATTGCTTTAATAATTGCACCACTTGACTGATACGATCGAATGTTGGCAGTGAGGAAAGGATTTGCGTTTGCGATCGATCTAAATTCGCTAACCGCTCGATAACATCTTCAGGTAATTGGAGATTTTTGGCGACTGGCTGTCGAAATTGGGGGGCAATCGCAGCAATAATTGTTTCTAATCGTAATTGCCAGTGAATGAGTTGTGGCTGATGTTGGCTGTGTGTAACGTCGAATCTTTGCAGACATCGTTCTAATAACTGAAGTTGGCGGACTAATTCCGGCTCTAATTTCAGCGTCGAATGTATGCACTGCAACGCACCCAAGTCAGATAATAACTCTAAAGCCGATCGCCAATAAGGTGCTTGGAGGAGATATTTTAATTCGGTTTTGAGTCGGGTTTGGAGGGCGGGAGTTTTGGGGTTTGCTTGGGCGGTGCGATCGTAAACGCCGCTATTAATGGCATATCGAATATAATCTGTGGTTTGAGTTTCGAGGTGAAAACCCAAGCGAATTGCAAATCTCACCCCTCGAAAAATCCGCGTTGGATCTTCGATAAAACTATTGGGATGTAAAACGCGAATTTGTTGGGTTTGTAAATCGCCGACGCCACCAAAAAAATCTAGTAGTGGCGGTGTTGTTGCTGCTGTCAGGCGCAATGCCATCGCATTGATCGTAAAGTCGCGACGGTACAAATCTTGCCGAATCGAACTCGCCTCGACTTCGGGATTCGCGGCGGGATAAGGATAAAATTCCGTGCGCGCGGTGGCAATATCGATGCCTAGCGAGTCAAATTCAGGATCCTCGTGCCATAACAAAGCCGCAGTCTGAAATGCACCGTGAATATCTAACCGCGCCGCTGGGTAAAATTCCTGAAGTGCGGTAGCAAGTTTCACCCCCGCGCCAACATCGGCGGCTTGATGAAAGCCATCGACTACCAAGTCGATATCTTTGATTAATAAACTGCCTGTTTCCGATAGCAATAAATCGCGCACGGCACCGCCGACGAGATACAGATGCCAGCCCCATTGCTCGGCAAATTGGGCGGCTTTCATCAACAATTCCCATTGTTGCGGTGCGAGCTGGGTTTGCAATTGGTGGAGATTTGATGGGGGGGAAATCTTCCGAGTTGTTGGAGTTGTTGCGGAGATCTTTACCCCACCCCAGCCCTCCCCTTGGAAAGGGGAGGGGGTAAGAGTACTGTTGGTTTCTTTGATGGTTTTGTGCGGGTGATGTAGATGAGAGCGCAGAACATCGGTACGCGTGACAATGCCTACCAACTTGCCATCGGCTAGCACTGGCAATCTGCCGATATCATAAGTCACCATCAAGTCTTCTATTTCTGGCAGGGTGGTATCGGGTGCGATCGTGCGTACCTGATTTGTCATGTAGCCTTTGACTGGCGCGTGACTGAAACCATGATGCAAAGCGATATCGAGATCGCGGCGAGAAATAATGCCGACTAATCGATCCGATCGATCGTCTGCTGGTGCATCGACGATCGGTAAACCAGAGTGCCCATAGCGGAGTAAAATCCGTTGTGCCTCGGCAATTGTCGTATCCGAGCGGATCGTGCGAATCGGGGCAGACATGAGATCTCTAGCCGTCAGCGGCTGCGGAATTGCCGCTAAAATCGCCGCTAATAGCCGATCGAGTGTCTTTTTGACATCGATACCCCGCAGGCTTGCCGAAGCGGCTCCAGCGTGCCCCCCGCCGCCGATCGCGCCAAATAATTCTCGCAGATCCACTTCGGGAATTTGCGATCGACCGATAATCGTCACCCGATTGTCACCATCTGCCGCCACAACTTCATGAACTAGCACTACAACATCGAGTTCCGAGTCGATGTTTTGAATCTGCGATACCAGACTAGACAATCCCGGTACGAATTTTTCGGTTGCCAGCCGCACCCAGCCGAGCTTTTTCCCACCTACCGACGCAGACTGCATCTCCTTGAGAGCCACCTGCAATAATGCTTGCAACTGCGGCGACAGTCCCGGCTCCACATACTCACTGACTACCGCCAAATCTGCCCCTTGCTGCATCAGCCAACCTAACGCTAGTGCATCCCGTGGCGTGCTCATTTCAAACGTCAGCGAGCCAGTATCCACATGAATGCCCAAAGCCATCACCGTCGCTTCCGCGCTCGTCAGTGCAGTATTTGCCCGCTGCAATCGTTCGACAATTAACGTCGTCGTTGCCCCTACAGGCTCGATCTCCACCCGCGTTGCCGGAATATCGGAGACTTGCCCCAAATGATGGTCGTAAACTACAATCTCCCGCAGATCGGCTAAATCTAACCATTCCGCCGCCTTGCCCACGCGATCGCGTTGTTGGGCATCGACGAGACTTACCGAGCGGATTGCCTCTGGCACCACCGAACGCCGCTCCAGCAATGGATACTCATCCCGATACAATGCCAAAAAATCCCTCACCGTCGGATGCGCGCCACCAGTCAGCACGATTCTACTCCCAGGTAACAATCGCGCCAACCCCACCGCCGCCCCTAACGTGTCAAAGTCTGCTGTCGTATGGCACAGAATTAAATGCATACCAGGATTTACAGGATTTACAAGATTTACAGGATTAGGCTATCGGTGCTAAGTTGTATCTCTTAACGCCAAGCAGGATTTAGAGGATTTTCAGGACTTGTAACATTAGGCTATCGGTGCAAACCGATGTCTTCTCACCCCTAAAGCCTAAAGCCTAAAGCCTAACCCCTAACGATTCGTCCGCCGATCCTGCTCTCGTCGTTGTCGATCGCGCCAACCCGATAAAGTTAGATAGACTATCCCCAAAGTCACAACAATCAGTAGCCCAAAAGCCGCAGTGCCTAAAACCGGAATTAATTTAGTAGTGTCCATCGATCGCGATTGATATCGAAAAATTATCTAAGTCAATTCTACTACTATTCTCAGTTTGCCGAGCTTGACCACTGTGATAGCATAAGATTAGTAATTAAAAATTGTGAGTATAAATTTAGCTAAAGACTAAGCGCGAATAGAAGACAATTTGTTATCTTCAGTCATTGGGGACAGGGTGAGACACCCACCACATCTTTGATGTCTTCTGCTTAGTCTTAGCTGTCTGCATGTGGATTCAATACGCTTTATTCAGCTCATTTTTATGGGCATTCGTTCATATTCTCGACGAGCATTGTGTAGATAAGATTTTTAGTAAGCCGTGGTTGGGAGTTGTTACCAGTTCTGGTATTTCGGCTGGAATCTTCTTACTATTGCCGCTATTAAATATCCCGATTGTCATTCCGCGTTGGGATTTATTAGCTATCTGTTTGGCTACTGGAGCAATTATCCAGCTCAGTCAATATTTCTATTTTCGAGCATTAGATGGTAGTGATTCTGGGACTGTTTCAGCCTACTGGAATCTCACGCCAATTTTTCTACTGATTATTAGCTATTGGCTGTTTGGTTATTTCATCACGGCAAATAACTATATCGGTATTGCCTTGTTAATAACTGCCTCGATCGGCTTATGTTCGATCGATACATTTAGCAGTCGTTGGCATACGCTCTATCTGATGTCGATCGCTTCTGGATTGCTGACAATTGTGATGACGATCGAGAAATATATCTTCGATCGGACTGACTTTTTTGGAGCTTTTTTAAGTATCACGACTGGGATAATTATCAGTGGTTTGGCTTGTTTGACGATCGAAGAAGTTCGCTTAACTCTATGGCGAGACTTACCCAAAATTAAACAGGCTCTGCCCATATTTATCGCGATCGAGTTACTTAATTTAGTCGCGCTCTATACCGGACAACTTGCCGTAAAATTAGGGGTACCAGTATTAGTCTCGGCGATCGAAGCTTCTACGCCTGCTTATGCTTTTGGATTATCGTTATTAATTGCGATCTTTCAACGACGGCTCGATTCTCCTACCGAGCGGCTTCGCCAACGAGAAACCAATCGCAAGTTACCGCTGAAATGGGGTTTTGTTGGTTTGATGATCGTGGGTGTCTGGTTGCTTGGCGCAACCGGATAAAGTGAGATCCAAAAAAATCAGGGTAGGGGCAATTCATCAATTGCCCCTACCCTGATTTTTTTGGTAGCTAGTATCTATGGCTTGCCCAGAAAATCTATTTTGCCTAGCTCTACTCCAGAATGTCGGAGAATATTATAGGCAGTTGTCGCGTGGAAATAGAGATTAGGTAAGATAAACGTAGCTAGATAAGGCATTCCTTCAAATTCGATCGTGTGTTTGCCGATAGGTAAGCTAATATGCTTGTGCTCGGTACCATCGATTTGGGCTGGAGTTATCGTTTCTAAATAAGCGATGGTATTCTTGAGTCGATCGATTAATTGCTGGAAAGTTGTTTCGTCATCAACCATTGAGGGTGCTTCTACGCTAGCGAGTCTGGCTAATCCTTTTCTGGTGATATCGGAAGCAATTTGGATTTGTTTGCTCAATGGGTACATATCCGGATAAAGGCGGCTATTAATCAGTACCGATGGGTCGATTTTTTTGGCTTCGGCATGAGCATCACCTTTCTGGAGAATATTAATTAGGTTGTGCAAGCATCTCATTACTGGCGGTACAGATGCTTGGTACATGGAAATAGTCATAGTTTATTTCGATCGCTAAAGAAATCTGCGATCGTATTATCTCCCAATTTTGTTAATTTCTTATGAAGAAGGCAATCGTGGTAGCTCTTTAGTCGGCAATCCGAGCAACATTAACCCTACTAAAAATCCGATAATTAGCCCCGAGAAATGACCGACAATGCTGGTATGGCCGTTGGTGAGATCGAACACGAGTTGAAAACCGACGCTAAATAGTACTGCCTGAAATTGCCGTCCCGCAGCAGCCACTTTGGCTTGTCGCCAACCGCGCAAATGAATCGCCCCCATGGCACCTAACATGCCCATAATCGCTCCCGATGCACCGACGGTAATATGGGGAACTGTCATCCATCTGATATCGATGTATGTAATTACTGCCATCGAACCCAGTCCCGCCACTAAGTAAGCAAACAGATATTTCCAAGTACCGAGTCGATATTCGACAAATTTGCCCAAATAGAGCAATGCCAACATATTCATCCCCAAGTGCAAAATGCCCATGTGGAGGAAGTTTGCAGTAATAATCCGCCACCATTGCCCTGTAACCACTAGCGTTGCAGCCAATCCGCCCCACGGAATAAATGTAAAATCTTTGTCCCCAATTCTAGATTGCCAAAATAGTTCGGCACAGAAGACCAGCACATTAATCGCGATGATAACGTTGGTGACTGGAGTGGGGGCATCATTGGGCGTCACCGAGCTATAGCCAGCATCTTGGATGACTGTGGTTTCCATCTGGGCAACAGTTTCCCAGTCATAGGATGTGAGTTTGTCTAAATTGGGTAATGGTTGGGACAATCGCCACGCAATATCCTGTTGAATGCAGCTATCTGCCGTCGCCTGTTTGAGTTGTCTTAATTCTTTCTTGGCAGGATCGTGTTTACCTGCGGCTAATTCTGCCGTGCCAATCCAAAATTGATGTACTTCGGTTGGGTACATCGATAGTAAGCTTTGACATGCCAAAATAACGGCATCCACGCGCCCACAATAGGCAAGAATGTACATTTTGAGTAGATTCAAATATTGCGTGTTAAGCTGACGATCGCGATCGAGTTTGGCTACCTCCGCAATACACCGCCGCAAATCTCCAGTTTCGGCAAATGCCCGCAAGTAATAAACTAAAGTTGTCGATCGATCGAGTTGCAATTGTTCTGGAGTCAGTCGCTGTTGTCCCCAATCGATATACTCTTGCCACCGATCGGTAGAACGATATAATAGTGCGGTTGCCGACCTGCCGATTTCCGTGCGCTCGCTAGATCGAGATCGAGCAAATATCTCCCCAGCGGCCTCTAGTTGCCCCGTCTGAGCTAGGGAAAGACCTTTGAGTAGGCGGTGATAACTCCACATGCCATCAGTCGGTACGACCCATCTGAGCCACTTAGCGAACCGACTAGCTGCTGTGTATTGCGAGTTAATCACTAACGATTCGAGTTGGCGCATCAACAAGATCGGTACCAAGATTGCCACAACCCACGCGCCTAGTCCTACCTTGGCCATCAGATCTGGCCTAAAATAGAAACTTGTCGATAAGAGTATCAACACGATCGCTGCCGAAATTTTGATGCTGGAACTACTCCGCGATGTGGGAAATACGATCGCCAGACAAGAAAAAATCGCAATCTGAATGAAAACAATACTAGTGAAGTCCATTAGAACTCGATCGTGGCTATTTACTGAGTATCTACCATGTTAGCGAGGTTTTGTATTTTCGATCGCTCTGTAATATTCTCTCACCCTACTCCAGATGATTTGCGATTGGTCGATTGGCGATTTACCAGGCTTAAACAAGTCTGAATCCGCCCAACTTCAACAACTTGGCATTACTACCACCAGACAACTCTTGCAAATCGCTCCCGATGCAGCTACCAAGCAGCAATTAGCGATTAGTTTGGGTACTAAAATTCAGTATGTTAACAAACTTGTCGCTCTTGCAGATTTGTCCCGGTTGGCTGGGGTTGGTTGTCAATATAACGGCTTACTACTTCATACTGGGATCGTCTCAGTCAGACAATTATCCCAAATGCCCGCCCACAAACTGCATCAACAATTACTCAGGCTGCACGTAGCGACATTGCAACGGCGCGATCTCTGTCCCGATCTCGCCCAAGTTCAAAGTTGGATTAAGCAAGCAATGGAATTAGGGAGTAGTGAATAGTGAATAGTGAATAGTGGATAGTGAATAGTGAACTGACAACGATCTTTCGATCCTAAAGCCTAAAGCCTAAAGCCTAAAGCCTAAAGCCTAAAGCCTAAAGCCTACCCCTTACTTCTTAGCTAATACTCCATTCAAAAAAATATCTGCCAATCCTTCCGCCATTTCTTTCATTTCTTGGGGACTGGCACCTGGTTGAGTTATCGTTTCGTGACTGAAGCCAGCAACGACAAACATCCCTAAAAATACTTGAGCGATTACCCGTGGATTCATCCGCCGATAGACACCACGATCCATTGCCGTGAGAAAAAATGCTTCGGCAACATCGGTCATTTTGACAATTACTTCTGATTGAATTCGATCGCGCAAATCTGGATGAAATTGGACTTCCATAAAACAGACGCGCATCATGTCATAGTTTTCGCCCAATCGCAGCATTCGTTTGTACATCATTTGCGAGATCGCTTCATAGCTAGCCATCTCGCTCAATTCTGTTAACAAATCTGTCAATAATTCTACCCAGCCTCGGGTGGCTACTTCTACTAAAATTGCTTTTTTGTTAGCAAAATGTCTAAACAAAGTACCTTCGGCAATTCCAGCTTTTTCGGCTAATTCCTTGGTACTAGTGCCATCATAACCATGACGGGCAAACAGTTTTTGAGCGGCTTGAATAATTTTCTCATGGGTATTTAGTTCTGTCTTCTGTCTGCTATGAAATATCTGCATACATACATACCCAGCACGATCGAATGCTTGTTGAATGGATCTCTACATTATTGTAGTCAAATTCATTATTTACTCATTACTTCATAGTTCGTTGGAGATAGTTACGCCACTTTACATTCTCGATCGATTTCTCGATCTTAACTTTAGGTTTCTTCATGAAAAGCGGGGAGCGGGGGGTGGATGGGTGGATGGGTGGATGGGTGGATGTAATGATTGTCCTTTCTTCGTCAACAAGGCAGCGTCGCTGCCCATTACCCATTACCCATTACCCATTACCCATTACCCATTACCCATTACCCATTACGGAACCACCAAAACCGGACAAGGTGCAAGTGCAATCGTCCTACTAGCGACGCTTTCAGCGGCATGTTCGAGATCGACACCGATGCCGCGACTACCCATGACGATCAGATTGACATTGAGTTCGTCGGCAACATCGCAGATGGTAAAAGCAGGTTTGCCTTCGCGTTGGATAATTTCGGCATCGATCCCGCGCTTGGCAAATAGAGCTTGAGCGGAATGCAGCAATCGATCGACAGCATCTGGAGATTGCATCACGGGGTCTTCGAGCACCTCTGCATCGAGATCTGGAGTCTCTACTACAGATAATAAGATCAATTCGCTTTGATACTTTTGAACCAGATCGATCGCAACAGCGATCGCTTCTTGGGCTTCACGAGAGCGATCGAGGGGGAATAGGATTTTGTTAAACATATACTGAGGCTAAATAATCCGACTTTTATCCTCTTACTACCCTATTTTCGATCGCCAGTCTCAAGTTTATAAAAATTGGTTACAAATCTACACGGGTTTTCCGGTAGAATTGGGAAACGGCAGAGCTAAATGTTTTCTTTAATACAGTAAGACTATTCGGTATTACTACTTTTCTCGGCTTAAATATATCAAAACAAAATTAACCACGATCGTTTTAAGGAGTTTAACCAGTGTCCAAGAAGTCCATTGCCAGTCTATCCGCTGCCGATCTCACAGGCAAGCGCGTCCTCGTCCGTGCCGATTTTAACGTTCCCGTAGACGATGCTGGTAATATCACCGATGATACCCGGATTCGTGCCGCTCTACCCACCATCCAAGACCTGACTGATAAAGGTGCTAAAGTCATCCTCAGCAGCCACTTCGGTCGTCCCAAAGGCGTCGATGAGAAATTACGCCTGACTCCCGTTGCCAAGCGGTTGTCGGAGCTACTAGGCCAAGATGTGGTTGCATGTAAGGACTGCATCGGCGATGAAGTCGCCAGCCAAATCGCGGCGATGAGCAATGGACAAGTTGCACTACTCGAAAACGTCCGTTTCTACCCTGAAGAAGAGAAAAACGATCCTGAATTTGCTAAAAAGTTAGCTGCTAACGCCGACTTATATGTCAACGATGCTTTCGGTACCGCTCACCGCGCGCACGCTTCCACAGAAGGTGTTACCAAATATTTGAGTCCTTCGGTAGCTGGTTACTTGATCGAAAAAGAATTGGAATATCTCCAAAACGCGATCGAAAAACCCCAAGCTCCTTTGGCGGCGATCGTTGGTGGTTCTAAAGTATCGAGTAAAATCGGCGTCATCGAAACATTACTCGACAAGTGCGACAAATTATTCCTCGGTGGTGGGATGATTTTCACCTTCTACAAAGCACGCGGTTTGAATGTAGGTAACTCGTTAGTTGAAGACGATAAATTAGAACTCGCACGCGCACTTGAAGCTAAAGCTAAAGAACGCGGCGTCGAACTTTTATTACCTACTGATGTAGTCGTCGCCGATAAATTCTCGGCTGAAGCAAATACTCAAATCGTCGATGTCAACAACATCCCCGATGGTTGGATGGGATTGGATATCGGCCCCGATTCGATTAAAGTATTCCAAGCTGCTTTAGCTGATTGTAAGACTGTAATTTGGAACGGCCCCATGGGTGTATTTGAAATCGATAAATTTGCTGCTGGTACGTTTGCCGTAGCGGATACTTTGGCTCAAATCTCCAAGTCTGGTGCGATTACGATCATCGGTGGTGGCGACTCGGTAGCTGCTGTGGAAAAAGCTAATTTAGCCGACCAAATGAGCCACATTTCCACTGGTGGTGGTGCTTCCCTAGAGTTACTCGAAGGTAAAGTTTTACCTGGTATTGCTGCATTAGATGAAGCTTAGATAAATTACTCGATCGACTCATCTATCCAAAGTTTCTAAAACTAAAAACCGAGCCAGCGAATATCTATTGGCT
>NZ_PVWO01000743.1 GCF_003003845.1 Chamaesiphon polymorphus CCALA 037
GTAGCAGACTAGCCAATGTCGCAATACATCTGGTCGATCGGGATGGCTCGCACTCAATTCTAGATTGACAATGGGTTCTCCCGACTCAATTACTTGTCGATACAGTGGCTCGATCGTCTCGGCAGCTCCTGGAAACAGCTCGCTCGGAGTCCGCCCGATATGTGCCGCGACAGGCAACCCATTAATCTGCGCTAAATGCTCGTTGATGCGCACGAATTGAAGATCGGTATTGATAAAGCACAGTCCCACTGGAGCCGATCGATAGATCGCTTCGATTTCGCCCAATTGCTGTTCGACAATGGCTTGTGCCGATCGCGTCCGTTCTTCTTCCACTCTCAAAGCTTGCGCCGATCGCGTCTGCTCGATGAGCGACCAAATTTGGGCGACGAACGCTTGCATCAAGGCGACTTCATCATCGCGCCAAGCACGCACATTCAGACTATTCACATTTAACGTCGCCACCCACCGCTCTTCAAAAATACAGGGGACATTCGCAAATGCAACTATCCCCAACTGCTGATAAGTAGCGCGATAAGGTGCTAGCAGCGGCTCGGCATTGACATCGGCAACAACTACTGATTCGCCAGCAAATAGAGCCACTTGTAATGTTGGCGGCAGAAAATCGCCGATCGCATACACCCCCGCATGACTATTTAACCCCTCGCGATGCCAGTCGCGATCGATCGTTCCCAACCGTTGCGCCCAATCGACGGCAAACCACGTTGCCCGATCGACATGCAGATATTCAGCCAGACTGCTCACTGCGACCCATTGCATTTCGTCAGCATCGGCGAGTGGCCGCAATCGGCGCGTCAGTTGGTTGAGGAAGCGTTCGTTGAGTTCGGCGTATTTGCGATCGGTGATATCCATCATCGTCCCCAACAATCGCTCCGGCGCATCTGTGGAGTAGCGATCGACTCGTCCCCGTGCGAGTACCCAGCGCACCGTGCCATCGGCATAAATAATCCGATGTTCTTGGACGTATTCACGATCCTCGCGGATGGCACTCTGCACGGCATCAGCTACTTGCTGCCGATCGTCGGGATGGATGAGATCTAAAGCCTGTGCGAACGTCACCACCGGAGCGGATGACAGCCCAAAAATTGCTTGGCACCGCTCGTCCCAAGTCAAAATCTGGCTCTGGGTATCGACATCCCAAATCCCCTGTTGGGCAGCACGTAGGGCAAGTTCGAGCCGTTCTCTACTCGCTCGCATCCGAGTAGCGGCTCGGACTCGATCGTAATCGATTCGATTGAGAATCCCCGCATTGATTCTAATCTGCCCCAACCAGATCGCCGTCAAGGAGATCGACATCAGCGACAGAGCAACGTTAACATCGTACAAGTTGGCTTGCAGACCTCGTAAAATCAGCCACCCGACGATCGCTGGTGCCAAAATGGCCGCCGGAATAAATCGCCGCGCGCTCTGACCGCCCATCAGATCGGTGGTAATCGATCGCATAAAGCCGCGATCGCTCCTCAGCCCCAAAATGCCCGCACTCAAGGCCGCAAAAGTAAGGGTCGTATGTAGTGCCATGGAAGTCATCATCGCGCTCGGTCGCACATTATACGCATAACTGACGATCGCTTGTACGGCCATCAGACCCGCCACTGCGGCCAAAATTTGGGCGATCGTTATCTCATCTACCCGAACTTGGTGTGGGGGTTGAGTTGACAAGCGTCGCTCTGGGCTATTTATCTGTAATAATGCCGTACCTGTCAAGCAAAAGCTCACGGCTGTATCGATCGCCATCCGACCGGGAGCGACTGTCCCGCTCGTCTCCAGATCGCGAAACCATAGCTCGTCAATGCCGAGCTGCCACCCAAATAAGTATTCACAAATAGTCAATAGGGCAATAACGATCGTGCCTGTCGCACAACCATTTGCAATTCTCTCTCCTCGCGCACTCTGGGGTTGGTGAGCTTTTAGCCGCAGCGCGACCCCCACTAATACAAAACAAATAGCCGTATTTACCTTCATCGACACCATCCCCGGGATCGCGCTCTTGAGGACGGCGATATCTAATTGCCAACCAATTAATACCAGCAACCCAGTCACGATCGCGATCGTACTGGC
>NZ_PVWO01000744.1 GCF_003003845.1 Chamaesiphon polymorphus CCALA 037
GGTTTAGATCGTGCTGGGGATAATGGGCTGGGCGCGAAGCCCTCCCCTACACTTAGATCTGTAGGGTAATGCTCGGATTCGATCGATCTCTGAATATATTGATGTAGAAAGGTTTCAGGTATTGTCAATCCACGAATTAACGGGAAGCAGGGGTTTAAATCCCCATCCTAAAAACCCAATTCTCAATTCTCAATTCTCAATTCTCAATTAATTTAATGGCATTTATGTTTGGTAGAAGCGGGGACGTCGTTGGCGGGATTTTCGTTGAAGAAGTTGACTGGTTTGAGCATGAATCCGAGATAGCTAGCGGGCATGACTGGCCAGTCTTCTGCGCGGGGAATGTGGAGATGTCCGAGGGTATACCAGACGACGAGATCGGTATTGGCGATCGGGCGATCGGCTTTCGTCCATTCGGGTAAGCCTGCGCCGCCGGGATGTTGGTTGGGGTAATCGCCTGTGGCGTAGGATTCTTTGGGGTTGTAGGGGGTCACCCACAGGTGTTTGGTCATGTAGGCGGCGCGTTTGGTGACGCTGGCTTCGGGATGGGCGAAGGGGAGAATGTTTTCGCCTGGAACTAATTTATATGCCACGGGTTCGCCCATTTGATTGGTGACGTTGGGATTGACGATTTTCCAGTAGCGTCCGGCGAAGGGATAGACGATCCGCTGGGCGGCTAGTTCGGTTTCGAGCAGGGTGGGGGTGGCATAGAAGGCGTTGCCATAGGGGTTTTCTGGCCCCATTGGTGCGGCTTGGGTGTTGACTTCGTAGACGGAGTTGTTTTGGCCGTCTACGTTCATGTCCAAGCGGACGCTGAAGAAGTGTTGGTGGTTGGGGGCATAGAGTTGAGGGGCAATTATGGTGCCGTATTGGGGCTTTTCTCCTGGCATCACGGCACCCGTGTTCATGATGCCTGTCAGTTTGATTTCGTATTGAATCGAGCCATCTTGATAGAAGTACCAGTAGTAGCCGTATTCATAGTTGCCGACGGTGGCAATAAATGAGACGACCAGCCGCCGCGATCGCCGGACTTCGGCTTGTTCGGTGCGCCAATCGACATGTTTCCACAAAATTCCATAGTCTTCTTCATGCAGACAAATGGCGTTCTCGATGACGGCAACATTGCCCCGGCTATCGGTCAGGAGTCCGTCGAAGTAATGAACTTCACCCAAACAGTCGCAACCTAATTTTAGGGAGTTGGTGAGCGTTCCCAGGCCATATTCGCCGACGTCGAAGGCATTTTTACGGCAATGGGTCGGGTTCGGATCGCCATAAGGTACCGTCATCTCAACCAAGGAGGCTCGGTAAATAAGTGGGCGTTCTTTGCCTTGGTCTGTATAAGATACGGTGTGCAGTACCAAGCCTTCGCGGGGGGTGAAGCCAACGCGCAGTTTCCATTTTTGCCAGCAGATTTCATGACCGTTGACTTGAAAGCTGGCACCTTCGGGCTGGACGATCTCTAAGGGTTTGAGATCTTGACGGTAGTTTTTGACAAATTCTGGTGAATAGTTGCCTGCTTGGGGCGGTAATGGTACGACACCATAGTCTTCTATCCGCACTACCTCCATTTTATGGAGATCGACAACTGCGATGACACCTTCGATCGGTCGGGCATAGCCGTTATCTGTTGGACTCGATCGCACCCAGGACAAGGCGCGCGACAGGCGCAATCCACGATCGTCATCTCCGCCATAGTTGCCAGCCGACCACGGATCGACCATTACCAGATCCAGATCGGTAATGCCCCGTTTGAGTAGGGCTGCCTGAAATTCGGGACTAGCTTTGACAGCGGCTTCACAATCAAAAAACTCATCTAGTGCAATTCCCGGCTGCACGTCGGGAATATGCTGCCAAGATACGACGGTGCGGTTGGAGATCGACACGATCGCTTCATAGGTTTTGGCCGATTCGTTATCCATTATTATCAGAAATGCCTGTCGCTCGATCGCATCGCCAGGACGATAGGCGAGGACGCAATCTTTGGGCGGTTCTTGCAATGCTACCGACATAAACCGGATGCGATCTCCCAGGGATTTGGCTTGTTTTACCGTGGCAACGGCAACAGTAATTTCCTCGGC
>NZ_PVWO01000195.1 GCF_003003845.1 Chamaesiphon polymorphus CCALA 037
ATTCTACTTCTACTATCGGTGGTTAATATTGTTAACTTGGGGAAGATTATGTCGAAATTGAGAAATACGATGCCACCAATGTTCGGGTTTATCCCTGTTTCTAATAGTTGGATTGCAATACATCCCCAACCTAAAGGAGTAATTCAGTTTATTGGCGGTGCTTTTTTCGGGACATTTCCAACCATTTTTTATCGATATTTCCTCCAAACATTATTTGCATCAGGCTATACAATTGTCGCATTACCATTCAGGTTTAGTTTTCGGCATTGGAGAATTGCAATTGACTTACTTAAAGAACAAGAAATATTACGCGATGAGCTAGGAAAAATTGCCGATCGATTAGAATATAAATCCGATCTATATCGAGAAAAGAAAAACTACTATTGGCTGGGACATAGTTTGGGTTGTAAATATATCGCACTGCTAGAATTCTTGAGCGGTCAGCAGTGGCAACAGATCGCACAGAATTGTATCGGAGTGAATGTCGATCGTGAAGTTGAAGCAATAATTGCTGCTGCCGATTTAGATGGTGTCTCAATTTTAGACCAACCTTCTTTACTGATTGCACCAGATATTAGCGATACAGAAAGTGCAATTCCAATCCGATCGATCGCGAGTTTTCTCGATCGGGTTGGGTGGGGTGTAAAACCTACCAGGAAACAGACTCAATGCTTTATCGAACGCAGTCGTTTATTTAACCTAACTGCATTAATTTCCTTTGAAAAGGATACCTTGGCGGGAAGCCAAACAGATAGTTCTAAGTCTCCAGAAATTAGAGAAAATAGTGATGTCTTGTGGGCGATCGAGCAATTAAAGCAGCGTAAATTCCCAATTTTATATCGAGAATTGCCAGGTAAACATCTGGAACCATTGGGAATAAGTATCGGCAAGTATATAGTAGACTTTAATCCATTTGATAAATTTATAGCGTCGATCGACAGTAGGCAGCTTGAAAGTTTCACGCTTGAATTTATTGATGAATTGAAGCAAAGAACTCAGTAAAGTATCATCATAAAATTACCTGTATTTTAGTATCGTTCGGGCAATTGCTAATCAAATACCACAGTTTTATTCCCATACACCAACACCCGATTTTGGAGATGGTGTCGCACCGCCCGCGCTAACACGATTCGTTCGAGATCCTTCCCTTTCCTAATCAAATCGTCCACCTCATCGCGGTGGGTAACTCTGACCACATCCTGCTCGATAATCGGCCCAGCATCCAGCTCGGAAGTCACATAATGACCCGTCGCCCCAATAATCTTCACCCCGCGCTCGTAAGCCTTGTGATAGGGATTGGCACCGACAAAAGCAGGCAGGAAGGAGTGGTGGATATTGATAATATTGTGACTGGGGAATGTATCGATAAATTCGGGACTGATAATTTGCATGTATTTAGCTAGAATCACCAAATCGATGCAATATTCTTTAAGTAATTCTAGTTGTCGTTGCTGCTGTGCTTCTTTATTATCTTTAGTAATTGGCAAGTAATAATAAGCGATCCCAAATTGCTTGGCGATCGGTTCGAGATCGGGATGATTGCTAATAATGAGGGGAATTTCTGCTGAAAATTCTCGCGCCTGTTGTCGCCAAATCAAATCTAATAAACAGTGGTTTTGACGGCTGACCCAAATTGCCATCCGAGGGATGGTATCTGAAAATCGAATTTGATAAGTACCATCTAAAGGTTGAGAAATAGCCCCAAAAGCTGGAGCGATTAATTCGCGAGGTAGATTGAATCCTTCAATGTGCCACTCGATCCTAGTCAAAAATAACCCAGCATTAAAATCGGTATGATGGTCGGCATGAACGATGTTACCACCGTTGGAATAAATAAAATTGGCAACTTTAGCAACCAAGCCCCGACGATCTGGGCAGGAAAATAATAGAGTAGCGGTCGGTTTCATAAAAAATAGAGCGGGATGCGGGAAACTCAATGCTTCAGCCTCGATCGGTTTCTATGATAACCACATATGGGCAATATTTCACCACGATCTTTTCCAGATATCGAAATCGAAGTCAGACGATTATTTAGTTTAGAGGCGATCGATTATCACACTTTCAAATCGAGTCATATAATAAGTAATATAGCCCTAATAACTCTCAAAACATAGGATCGATGAAATTATCCGCTCTTTTAATTGTCGATCTCCAGAACGACTTCTTAACCCAGGGCGGTGCTTTTTTTAAGTGGCATATCGAACCCCAACAACTCTGCGAAGCTATCGATTGGTTGGTGCAAGCCGCACGGCAACAACATCGACAGGTGGTGTGGATTACTTCAAATTATGGCGAAGTAACTGGAACGCCAGAAGAACTCCAAGACAAAACCCACATCGGGAAACCTTGTTGTGTCAAAGGTACTTGGGGTAGCGAAATCGTTCCGGCTTTGCAAAGTGCATTCGATCGCCGAACGGATGATGAACTGGAGATCGTCAAATATTGGTACGATGCTTTCAATCGAACGACACTGCACGAATGGTTGCAAGCAAAGCAAATTACCAAACTCTCGATTTGTGGCGTCACGACAAATGTATGCGTGTTTCAGACTGCCAAGTCTGCGCTGCGCTTGGGCTATCAGGTGGAGATTTTAGAAGAAGCTACCTCAGCCAGCACGCCAGGTAAACATCTACTGGCAATTCGCGAACTGGAAAAACTTGGAGCTACCACCAGACATTGGGGCGAACTGCTCTCCGATAGCCATCCAGTCCGACTGAGCGGCATTGCTGGCGATAGCAGTTTGGATTGTGCGGCTCTCTCGTCTTGCGTTAATGAGAGGACATTTCAAACGCTGCACGATGAGGTGGCTTGGCATCACATGATTCATCGCGGCAGCGCAGTACCGCGTCTGATTGCCCTCCAAGGCACTAAGGAACCCGATGGCGTCGAACCCTTATATCGCCACCCAGCCGACGAGCAACCCCCGCTAACCTACTGGACGCCGACGGTTGATGCGATTCGGCAAGATGTGGAACGCCGCATCGGTCATCCGTTGAATCATTGTTTGATTCAACTCTATCGCAACGGGCGCGATTTTATTGGCGAACATGCAGATAAAACGCTCGATGTGATGCGTCCTTCGTTTATCGTCAATGTCTCGCTCGGAGCCACGCGATCGATGATATTTCGATCGAAAACCGACAAAGGTGCGGTACCTCAAAAATTGCCGTTACCGCACGGTTCGTTGTTTATGTTGAACTTAGACAGCAACCAAAAGTTCTATCACGGTATCAAACAACTAGGAAACGACGGCACGGACGCACCGAGAATCTCGCTGACGTTGCGGTACATCGGCACCTACTACGATCCGACTAATGGAGCCGTTTGGGGTATTGGCGCGCCCAGCAAAACCAGAGCGGAGGCAAATGCGAGAGTAGAATGGATCGATGCCCTTGCCCCTGAAGCAAAACTTGCCAAGGAAACCGCAGAAGCAGAGTGCATGTTAAGACTTTTTCGTGAGGAAAACATTAATGACAGTTTCGATGCCAATGATTACCAGCCGGGATTCGATATTTTAGACTTTCAAGGATTTGTCGATCGACGATCGTGATTACTGAGCCAATTATCTAACCACGATCGCCTCCAGTTATTGTAGCCAAAGCAGTCCGTTTGCCTAAAGCCACACAGATAATTACAGCGATCGCAAAACCAATTGTATCGATCGTCAAACGTTCGCCCAGCAGTACGACGGAGCCAAAGATCGTAAAAAATGGCTGAACTAGCTGAAGTTGTCCGACGCGGGCGATCCCTCCCAGCGCAAGCCCCCGATACCAGGCAAAAAAGCCCAAGAACATGCTAAAAACGCTCACATATAGAAAACCGAGCATTGGCTTGGGTGCGACGGCGAAAAAATTAGCTGGCGCATGTTGCCAGACGATCGGTAGTAGCAGCGGAGCCGATAATAATAACGACCAGCAGATAACCTGCCACGAGCCAAACGTGCGGGATAGTACCGCACCCTCTGCATAACCCAAAGCCGCAGCCCCAACTGCTCCAAACATCGCTAGATCCGCCCACTTCATCGCGCCGCCACCAGATAACAACGCAAAGCAAATTACTAACGTACTCCCCAAGCAAGCAAACAGCCAAAACTGAGGTGAGGGTCTTTCCCCAGCTCGCCACACGCCGCACAGTGCTGTCGCCAACGGCAAAATTCCAGTAATTACGGCTCCATGAGCCGCCGCTGCATCGCGCATGGCGATCGCCGATAATAATGGAAACCCAATTACCACGCCCCCAGCCACAATCGCAAAATTGGGAAAAAATCTGGCTGGTGGCATCTTTTGACGGGTAACGAGCAATAAAATTAATGATAATCCGGCTGCCACGATCGCGCGCCCCAAACCGACAAATACCGGATCGAATCCCGTGACAGCAATGCGGGTGGCTGGAAGAGTCAGGCTAAAAATCAGCACGCCTAAAAATCCATAACCAAAACTCATTAAATCTTGCTGAGAATGTGGATCTTTACTCATGATAATTCTCTAATTTAATTAAATGCTTTACCCTGCTGTTTCTAACCAGCTAATTACCTCGTCAGCATTTCTGTCTGGTGGGAAGACAGGATAGAACACCTTCACAATCTTGCCTGCATCCATAATTAATGTGACCCTTTTGATAAGTGGCTGAGAATCGATCTCAAACATTGCCAGATTTAAAGCTGTCGCAAATCGCAAATCAGCATCGCTGAGTAGTGGGAACGGCAAATGGAGTCGATCGACTGCTTCTGTTTGGTATGCGGTACTTTGGGTACTAAGTCCGAACACTTGCGCCCCTAGCTCATTTAGCTCTTGGTGCAGATCTCGAAAAGCGCATGACTGTGGCGTACAGCCCCTTGCGCCAGGAATCTCATCCCATCCAGTCGGCAAAGGAACACCAGGCTGTCCTGTCATTGGATAGCAGTACAGGACAACATAGCCAGGGATAATTGATAAATTGATGCGATCGCCTTGAGTTGAAGCCAAAGCAATCGGTGGTAGCAGTTCTCCCAATAAGCGATCGCAAGCACCATCATCGATCGGGATCGGCAGATCTTGGGGTAGCTCAGTTAACCGTTCCATCAGCTCTCCAATTTATCTGCGCCGTCTAACATAAGCTGCGCAACCGCAGTATACGCCTCGATCCAGGCTTGTTTAACCTCTTCAGTCCAATCAGTTCCCAAAGCAGATTCTAGCGACTTCAGAAGGCTACTCCCGACCATTGGATAATGTTGGGGCAACACTCCATATTTGATATGTCTGGTACCCAAACCTTTGAGTGTCGCAGTCAAAACATCGGGTTTGCGGAGACTATCGATCGTCAATACCAAGGAATCAAATAATTTTTGCCCCTGTGCTTCCATGTGTGCATTGGCAAACAGCGGCTCGACTTCTGGGTAGTCAGCAAATAGATTTGCATAGAATGTTTTGGTAAAGTCTGCGCTGGAGGCTTTGACAGTGCTAAAGCTCTGTTCTAACAGTTCGATATTCATAGTTATTAAATTAATTGAGAATTGAGAATTGAGAATTGCGGATGTACGAGATTATTGTGACATCCCCGACTTCTTCAAGAAGTCGGGGATGTCACAATAATAGGGGCTAAATTAGCAAATCCTCATAAAATGCCCCAAATGGTAGCTCTGGATGCCGAATTTGGATTTCTAATACCCATAGTTTGGGTGAAGGGCAAAAGGGAATAGTCGTCAGTCCGCCTGCATAGTGAACATCATGCGGAAAGTCACCGAGTCGATGACCGCTCAGATCCAAATTTAAGACCCAGCCCATCTGCTGCGACGTTATTTCGGCAAACTGATATAGGGCTTCACCGCTGAGTTGCTCTTGTTTCCACTTATCTGATACCTGTTGAAAAATTTGCTTAACATCCTGCGCACACCGCTGAAATTCTGGGTTATTTCCAGTTACAAATGTTTCGCCAGCATCGCCTTCATATTGCTCCCATACTGGGCCGATATCGATGAAATAAATATCATTTTCTCCCAATCTGATTCCTAATTCGGAATCTGCACCAAAAGTTTTAATAGTATTGGCACCAAAGCGAATGTATGGCTTGTGCCAGCCCTGACGCGTACCCATTTCTCGGAGGGTATCGATTGCCATTTGATTGGCATCTTCTTCGAGCATCCCGACCTGAATTTGCGCGGCAATCTGGCGAACTGCCTCAAACGATCGATCTCGAATTTGAAAAAATAAATCTTCAGAAAAGCCATCTTTGGTCTTTTCTAATGTTTGCATATTGGCATTTGTCATATTATTTCTCCTGATAACGATCGATTCTGGGACAGAGCAACTGAGGTTGAGCGCGTTGGGTTTCGCGTTGTCTTGACTCGCTAAACCGTCTGGAAACCAGACGAGCGCGAGTCGCTGCTCTACCCAACCTACAGATCTTTGCTTTCCTGGGGGCGTTGCAACTGCTGAAGTTAGGGCTATCATAAGAGAAAATTGGACTGATGTAATGCTCCAATATCGGAATAAAATTGTGTGCCAATATGCTGCATGTCAAACTCGATCGCGATCCGGCGCATCATCCCTACTACCTGCAAATTCTCGAACAGATTCGATCGAGTATCCTTGCTGGCGAACTGTTAGCAGGAAGCCAGTTACCGCCGAGTCGTCAACTAGCGATCGAGTTAGGAATCGCCCGTCGCACGGTGACGATCGCGTATGAAGAGTTGTGCGCTCAAGGCTACTGTCTGAGCCGAGTCGGACGGGGTACGGTGGTTGCGCCGATCGTCCAGGTAAATCCGCCACCACCAGATCGATCGCTAACTGGATTACCGCAATGGTTGACTGTAGCGGCTCCCGAATATCGCGCCAAAGATCCAGCCCCTCAGAAGTCACTCATCCGGTTTACACCTAGCTTCGCTCAAACCGATCGATTGCCCTTCAAAGCGATGCAACAAGCTTTTCAATCGGTGATGCAGACTGCACCCACTCGTTTTCACGAGTACGATCGGAATAACGGTCATCCCACATTACTCGCAGCAATTTGCGAGCATGTATTACCCGATCGCGGCATCCAAGCCACTCCCGACCAAATTTTGATTACCAATGGTTCGCTGCACTCTTCCTTCCTGCTCGCGCGGTTGTTTGCCACCTATGGGGGCAGTATCAGCTACGGTGTACCCGGATATCTGGCGATTCCGGCTAACTTTACCAGACAGGGAATTGTGGGGCTACCATGCCCGATCGATGCTGAAGGCATGTGTCTGTCTGAGGAGGCGCGGTTGGCGCGGTTTCACTACGTGATGCCAGAACATCACTTTCCGACAGGCGTAACACTGTCCCCAGAGCGGCGCGCGGCGATGTTAGAATTAGCCGATCGCCATGATGCGCTGATTATTGAGGATGATTACGATAGTGAGTTTTATTTCGATCGACACCCACTTCCCGCGCTGAAGGCGATCGATCGAGGCGAACGAGTTATCTACATGGGGACTTTTTCCAAAGTGTTATTCAATGGGTTGCGATTGGGCTATATCGTCGCGCATCCAACGATAATTCAGCAACTTGTCGATCTGCGGTGGCAGCTAGATGGTATTACCAGCCTCCTGTTGCAACTGTGGCTGGCAGAATTGCTCGATTCGGGATCGGTCGATCGACATTTACGCCGGATGCGCGTCCACCATCGCAAAAAACGCAATCTCATCGCCGATTATCTGCGGCGCGATTTTCCTAATTGGCAATGGCAGTTACCCAGTGGCGGATTGCAGTTTTGGATTAAATTACCATCCGCTGGATCTACCGATGCGATCGTCCGAAAATGGTTGGAGCGAGACGTTCAAATCTTGTCTGGTGGGGACTATTACGATCGCGAAGCGTTCCCTTTGGGAAATCGCGATTCACCAGTACATGACGATCGGCTGATTCTCGGATTTGGTGCGGTGACTGAAGCTCGAATTCATGAGGCATTCGATCGACTTAAATAACCCAAGTGACTACCTGTATAACTTATAGGCAATCGTCCAAATGATGCTGCCAAAACGATCGAAGTCTTCTGACCCAAAAAAATCGCTTAGCATATAAAAGAATTCACTTTTATCTGGAGGGTAAGACATGCTGCCTTATCGGTCTCGGTTTAGTCTTCTCATCATTACGCTACTGCTGCTCGTCACTTCCTCAATAGCCAAAGCACAGCAAGCCCCCGACGAAGCACTCGTGAAGGCAGCCTTGCTAGTCCGAACTGTCGATCGATTATCTGCTCAATGCAAAGCTGGAAAGGGCTTCAACGAAAAACAATCAGCCGCGATCGCTACCTGGGAAACAGCACAAAACGTCAATAACATTCGCACCCAACTGGGATCGCTCTCCTCCGAGCTGCAACAACAGATAGATCGAGGTTCTACCAACCTGATTACCGCACTACGCAAAAATTACAGCACCAAAACTCCTTGCGAAATCGCGGCAAATATCATTACCACCCCCACCGCAAAATTCGCAACCAGCAATTCCAACCCAGAGCCGCGTAACAATTCCAATCCCAATCCCAGCTCAACTGTTACCACATCTTCTTCTGCGATCGCCAGTCGA
Organism: Chamaesiphon polymorphus CCALA 037; assembly: GCF_003003845.1. Classification (GTDB taxonomy): domain Bacteria; phylum Cyanobacteriota; class Cyanobacteriia; order Cyanobacteriales; family Chamaesiphonaceae; genus Chamaesiphon; species Chamaesiphon polymorphus. Next base: position 8,526 of record NZ_PVWO01000195.1, read on the forward strand.
GTCTCCGAGATCGACTCCTTTGGCTTCGATACCAGAGCATCGATCGGCGTTGGCGGCTTCGTGACCCAAGATATCTATCCAGTCGTCCTCTTCCGCAATGGCAACGCCCTCAAAAACGTCTCAGCCCTCACCTCCGCCAATGGACTCGCAGAGCATCGCCAAGCGCGCCCCAAAGACTGGACGCAATGGCGACGCAGCAGCGGCAAAGTCGAGTTACTCACCGCTACTAAAGGATGGAAAGCCTTACCCTTTTCGGCTACCTATCAAGCCTTACCCGCCGATTTCCAACTCAACGGCACCTATCGATCGCTCTCAGGAACGGGCAATGTCGCCATCGGTGGGAGTGCCTCAGTTGCAGCCTGGAAAACCTACACCTTCTCCTCAGACGGTCGAGTCATTCGAGGCAGCGGTGCGGGCGGATCGAATGCTGGTGTTGCGACCTCTTCAGTTTCCCCCGCGCAGCGCGGTCGTTACAAAATCGACGGTCTAATGCTGCGGATGACCTACGACGATGGCTCCACGGAAGAACGGCTCATCATTGCCAATCCCAAAGACCCCAAGACGGCCATTTGGCTGGACGGCACAGGCTATAGCAGAAGCAGGAAGTAAACTGGAGTCTGTTAAAGCTCTCAACTGGATTCGTGGCTGTGACTACAGGCACTTAAACTCTTCTTCAAGTTTAGCCAGCTCGTCTAAAATACCCACAAACTTTTCACCAAAAGGTGTTAGAGCATACTCGACACGCGGGGGAATCTCTGGATAAGCATGACGATGGAGGATTTTATAGTTCGTCAATTTCCGCAAGCGTTCGTTAAGTACTTTTGTCGTCAATCCCTCAACGCTTCGCTCCATTGCGCCCGGACGACAGATGCCTTGGCGGACTAGTTGCAACACAGAGACCGACCATTTACAGCCGAGAATATCCTCAGCCATTCTGATGGCGGAAGTCTGCTTGACTAAAATATTTGAATCCTCACGATCGGTCATTTAGCCAAATCCGTACCAAAAAGTATCTACCTTACTAAATCGTACCTGCTTTCGGAATTTCTGGCTGTTTGCTAAGTTGATGTTGTCAACAAATTTACTTATCTTGCGAGACAACAATATGAAAACTAAAGCCATTTTTTATCACGCTGGTTGCACCGTTTGCTTGGCTGCCGAACAAAATATTGCTAGCGCAATCGATCGCGATCGTTACGATCTAGAAATCGTACATTTAGGCACTCAAAAAGAGAAGATCGGTGATGCTAAAGCCAGTGGCGTAGAGTCAGTTCCCGCTCTGGTAATCGACAATAAACCCTTTCACATCAACTTTGGTGCGAGCTTAGCCGATCTAGGCTAATTCATAGCTTATCTAGCTTCGATCGGTACTATAAAACTGCTCCCTCCCCTTTATAA
>NZ_PVWO01000005.1 GCF_003003845.1 Chamaesiphon polymorphus CCALA 037
CTCAAAAGATCGCTACTCTCCGCCACCCCCACCCGTAGCGGTTGCTGAAACTATCGGCGATGACAGTGAAGAAGATGGTGAAGAGGAAGACGTCAACGCTTTAGCAGCCATGTTTGGCGAAGAAATTGCCGATGGCGAGGAGGATGACGATGACGATGATGACGATATCGACGAGTCTACTCCAAATGCCTATCAACAACTCGATCGCAATCGATTTTTAACCGAAGATCGCTTGCACGTCCAAGTTACGCCGCTCTCCCAAGCGACGTTGCCGCGTACTTGCTATATCGTCATCGATAAGTTTGCCGAACCGATCGTCCGTCCTCTCAAGGATTTCGCCGATCTCGGTCAAATTTCTGGCGACGAAATCCAGCAACGCACTTTACCCGTGTTTGACAATCATCGCGTTGCCAAAAGATTCTCCAATCAACGCACTCAACGAGTAATTAAGGTACCGGATAGTCGGGTTTTTCAGAAAACGACTTCACACCTACGCGCCAAAGGCATCGTGTGTTTGTTGGTAGATGGCAATATTTATTCGTTGAATTAGTGGATAGTGAATAGTGGATAGTGAATAGTGAATAGTGAATAGTGGGTAGTAAAAACATCGATCTATACACATTGCATATAGAGGATTTTAAGCCGTCCAAATTTACGACAGAGAAATAACCATCTCAACACGCTCTATCCACTGTCCACTATCCACTATTCACTAATTCAACGGTGGAATCCTCGTCAACCCCACAACCAGATTGGGATTGTCTTGCTTGAGTCGATCTTCAAATCCATAACAACCATCGCTACTAGTCCGAGCTAGTGCGGTTTTGGCTTCACAGCGTCCTGTTAGGATTTGGGCGATCGTGGAGAGCATTAAGCGATCGCGTTTTTGGTAAGCTACTTCAAAGAGTTTAATCGACTCGCGCAGATCGGTATCGTTTTTCTGTTCGCGTCCGCGCATGGCGAGTAGCTGCGCCTTATAGTAGATAAGTTCGGGATTTTGCGGAGCGATTTTGAGTGCGGCATTAATAGCGACACTGGCTTTATCGTACTGTTTTAAGTCTCGATGACCGATATACATGCCGCGCAAGGCTAGATACCTAGGCTCGGCACCTTGCAATTGCTCGATCGCCTGATTGGTATCGGAGAATGGAACGTTGACGGCTAACAACAGATCCATATAACCCTTAATCAGATTGAGTTCGGAATTATTCGGTTCGAGCTTTTTGGCTTTATCGATAAATTCAAATACCTGCTGAAGCTTGCTCAAAGCACCCAAGGCACCGCCATTATCTTTTTTCATTTCGTAGGCAGCCAGAATTGCCAAACCCACACCCTGATACAAGTTGCCGCGCATTGCATTGGTTTTAGTCAATTTTTCGGCAGCTTTGACAGTTTTCTCACCATAGTCCTTGACGCGCTCGTAATCTCCCGAGCTAAAAGGATAGAGCGTACTCATGGCATAAGTCAGCGGTTCGTTGGGTTCAGTTAGCAGTGCGGCATCGAGATATTGCTTGGCTTTAATATAGTCGCCATCCCTAAACATGGCTTCTTTGGCTCTCTCGACATTAGAACCCTGTTTTGTCTTAGTCCCAGCGGTGGGAAAGACCATATTACTATTTGGCTTGGCTGGTTTTTTAGCAGCTATGGCTGGGGCAACATTTAAATTTAAGCGGCTAATGGGTGAGAGGATTGCCGATTGTGCGATTACCGCACCTGTCGCGATCGCGATCGTAGCCTGTAGCGAAAACTTGAATTTCATTGATAGTAGCTAGTAACTAGTTGATTAGACGGGTTATGGTAAAAGTCTGTAGCTTGGCACTGATGAATTTTGAATCCAGCCGCCTCTACCAGCGATCGAGAAATTGCAATATACTATAGTGCCTGGACGCGATCGTCGATCGGAAGTTCCAATGTATTAGTATAGACTTCAAAGCGGAAAGTAGTGGATAGTGAATAGTGGATAGTGGATAGTGAATTTTTGGACGCAAGCGTCCCCACATCCCTCCCCCATGCACGCCTATACTCTATTCCCTATCCCCTATCCCCTATTCCCTAACTCGTGCTAAAACTCAAACACCTTTCCTACCATCCACCTGCAACCGAGCGACCGATCCTTCAGGATCTTAACTTAGAACTTCAACCCCAGCAATTGGGATTGATTATCGGTGCGAGCGGTTCGGGAAAAAGTACTTTGCTGGAAATTTTAGCAGGATTGGCAAGTGGTACCAGTGGGGGCGTTTATTGGCGAGATCGCGTTTTGGATGCCGAACTACGTCAACAATTAGGCGGACTGGTATTTCAGTTTCCCGAACGCCATTTTTGCACCAACTCCATTGTGGAAGAATTACGCTTGGGACATCCCGAACTCGGAGCCGAACGCGTGGAACAGGCTTTGCAATCGGTGGGTTTGGCAGATTTGCCTTTACAGCTCTCTCCTCACGCCCTCAGCGGCGGTCAGCAGCGACGATTGGCTCTGGCGGTACAACTAATCCGGCAACCCCATTTGCTACTGTTAGACGAGCCTACAGCGGGCTTAGATTGGTCGATGCGCCAGCAGTTAGTCAGTTTGCTTGCCAAGCTCAAACAAGAATGGACGCTACTAATTGTCACTCATGATGCGGGCGATTTATTGGCAATTGCCGATAAATGTTGGCAGATCGAGAGCGGAAAATTAACTGAAGCAAATCTACGCGATGGTAAATTGACGGGAGTTAGTTAGGATAGTCGATCTTGTTACCCAGAAATATAGAAGGGAATAATCAACTATCAACTATCATACAAACTTAATCTTGCGAGCCGCGTACAGACACATTTTGAGCAATACTAAACCCTCGCGGACGTGGGCGATATTTGACTTGCCATAAGTGCGCGGTTGGTAGCGAACGGGGACTTCGACAATGTGTAAATTTAATTTGGCCGCACCAAATAACAGATCGAAATCACCAAAGGGATCGAAATCGCCAAAGTAACTACGATTGGCGACGATCCGCAGATAATCTTCGCGCCACAATACCTTAGTGCCGCACAGTGTATCTTTGATATTCTGACCTAATAAAAAGGAAAAAACCAGAGCGAAAAACTTGTTGGCGACAGTATTCAGCCATGGCATTGCTGCTGGAGAATAGGGATAAACTAGTCGCGAACCATTGATAAATTCGCCCCTACCGCTGACGATCGCACTGACAAAATTGACTAGTTCTTCTGGCTGTACTGTCAGATCGGCATCTAAGATAATTAAGATATCGCCAGTTGCTTTTTCAAAGCCCAATCTCACGGCATCACCTTTGCCTTTACCTGATTGTTGGAAAGCATGAATTGTAAAATTGCCGCGATATTCTTGGACTACATTTTGCAGTTTATTCCACGTATCATCTTGAGAATGACCTTCGACAAAAATCACTTCAGTATGTTTGCCTAATTGTGGTAATCTCTCGATCGCGGCGGCAATATTTCCGGCTTCGTTACGGGCGGGAATAATGACGCTTACAGTATAATGACGCTCGATTGTGGGAAGTTGGTGGCGTTTTTCCTCAGCCGAGAAGAAAGTCTTCTCCCCAGGAAAATAGAGCTGCTGGCGCGCCACGATATAATTAGTCAAATTTAGACGATCGACGATCGGAATATGACTGAGATATCGATTGACCAAATTAGACAAGATTGGGATATATTTAGGCAATAACAATCGCCTACCAATTTTGACTGGTTGATAACCAGTAATATTTAACAAGTTGATGACATCCTGCATCGACAACCAATTTTGAGGCGACTGGGGGCGGCGTTGTCCAATTCGTTCGGCAAGATGTAATATCGGTTCCCACAGAAAGTTATGAAAATTAATTACTAATCTAGTATGAGGATGGCATAATTGTTGCAACTGTTCGAGTACCCGCTGAATATTCGTCAGATCGCCCAATACTCCAGATAGAATAATATAGTCAAATTCTGTCGCGAGGAATGGATATTTGGTACGAGTTGCTAGTGGGATATTTTCGGCATTGAGGCAATAAAAATGTAAGTCGGGATATTTAGTTTTGGCGATGTCGATCGCCGCAGATGCGAAGTCAATCCCCACACCGATATTTGGTAAGATCTTGGCGAGCAAGTTTCCAGTTCCACAGCCAATTTCCAACACATTACTACCAGCCGGAATTAAAAATTGGTGCAATCGATCGAGATCTTGGTAATAATATCGATTGCGTTTTGCCCACCAATCTAGCTTGAAGGCGATGGCATCAAAATATGTTTGAGTGCGCTCGGTAACTAGTCGATCGGACATGGATATTTTTCATAAATAATCGTGCTTTATTATAACGTAATTTATTGAAGTATTTCAAAAGCAGACGTTAGTAACAATAGCAAGCACAGATAAATAAAATTTAACTACCACCGACGATCGGCGATCTGCTATTGGAGATCGACCTCCCCAATCTTTTGAATTAGGTGCCAACCTTGGATATTATCCACAAACCGCACTCGTTCGCGTAGCGTAGGCAAAGCCTGGTCGATCTGTTGGGGTGAGATCTGCAATGTCCACGCATAGGATCGATCTGGTAAATCAGAAAATCTATAGATGTGCTTACCCAAATTTGGAGTATAAAAACTCAAGAGGATTAGTGTTTTATGCTGGTCTATAGTAAGAGTACGATCTCGATGTTGAGATGGTTGAAAACCATTTGCAGCTACTGTATCGCTCAGTAGATTTATGGGTTGAGTAGCAATCGTTCGATCGATTGTGAGACGCTCGAATTCAGTTCTAAATTCGGGGCTTTTATCTGCTAAGGCACTTTCCCAACCAAAGCTGAACATGGTAAACCAAGCAGGTATAAACCAACCAGCCAGCCAGTAAGGAATTTTCCCCGGTTGCCACCGTTGCCATAAGCTGGCGATACTCATCCAGCCGCAACCTAAGACGATCGTGGGTAGCGCATAAGTCCGAATTTCTGGGGTAATTATAATACTGATAAAAGACTGATTTAGCAGCACGATTATTCCCGCGATTGGCAGCAAAATCCCCAAGCCACTAAAAGCATAACTGAGCCAAGTTACCAACCGATACCAGCTCGATTTTTGACTGCTAATTTGGGTGAAATGTATGAAAGCGACTGCTGCAAGTAGTGCCATAAATGGTAATATTTGCATGATATAATAAATCATTCGCGTGCGAAATAAGCTCAATAAAACAAATAACGCGAGCGGGTAGACTATTGATAAACTTAGAGTAGAATAATTTAGTGTTAAAAGTTTGCGCCAAATTACTATTGTCCCGATCGCGCTAAATAATGCCCACGGGAAAATATTTAGGGGCATCATCCAGAGATAATAAAAAGGGCCAGGGTTATAAGTATTAGTTTGAGACAGAAATAAGAGCTTACCAAATAGTTCTCGCACGGGCATCGCTCCGCCATGTTTGTAGCAGCTTGAAATCAGCCATAATCCAGTCGGAACTATTCCTAAAATTAAGCCTAAATAAATTCCTGGATTAGTTAAAAATAATCGATATCGTTGACGATCGATCGCATAGGGTAATAAAGCGATAATCGGCACAAAAATCATGAATCCTTTGAGCAGAAATCCCCATCCTACCGTCGCACCTGCCAGCAGCCCCCACACCCAATTAATCTCGATGCTACGATAGAAAAATGCCAACAAACGCGGTGAAGATGATAAGCTAGAAGATTGGGTATCTGCAATCTGTAATAGTGCCCAAATGCCTAATAACTCAATCGCCACTAATGCTGTATTTTGCTGCGCTGTATGAGCTTCACTCACCCACAATCCCATCAGCATCAAGATCGCTGCACCCAACCAGGCAATTTGACGGTTGAAGAGTATCGTACCAATTTCATACGTCAATAATACACTCGCGATACAAGCGATCGCACTAGGCAGCCGCACGCTAAACTCATTCAATCCAAACAAATGATAAGCTAACGCAATCGCCCACTGAATTCCGATCGTGCGATCGTAAATGGGAGTTCCCCAAAATTGCGGTGTCAACCAATCACCAGTTTCCCAGATCCAGCGAGCTTGAATGGCATAATAACCTTCATCATATGGCATCAAACTAGAACGGTCGCCATTAACTAATAATAATGGGATGGTAACGATCGCTAAACTCCATCGGGGAAATCTATTCCACAGTAATAAATAGTCGCGTATATTCACACTCAAGGACTTTATTGTGACCTTACCAGAATTAATTTTACTACTAATCTCAGTTTTAGCAGGTGTATTCGGTCAATTTTTTCTCAAACTGGGAGCTGCAAAACTGGGTAAAGTTGATGTCGATAATTTTTTGAGTCACATTCTCAGCACGATCGCGATTCCAGAGTTATTAATCGGGCTAGCTTGTTATGGTACTGGGGCGATCTTCTATATATTATTACTAACGCGGGTCAATCTTAGCGTTGCAGCTCCAGCAATCTCTCTCAGTTATATTTTCTCAGTTTTGCTTGGCCATTTCTGGTTTCGCGAGTCGATCGCGCTAGGCCAAATTTTTGGTTTAGCAGCTATTTCTGTCGGTGTAATTTTAGTCGTTTCTCACAAATAATTTGATAATTTAGATATGAATAATTCCTCAATTTCTAACACCGAACTGCCACAGTTAGCAACAATATGGCAAGAAACCACCGATTGGTGTCCAACCGAATTGCAACAAGTACGGTTACAATCTCTCTATACTGCCGTAATTACTGCCAACCAACAATTAAATCTCACTAGAATTACCGAACCAGCAGAATTTTGGGAAAAACATTTATGGGATTCGATCCGAGGAATTGGCGAACTAATTAAAATTCCATCGGCACTTAAAGTCATCGATATCGGTACTGGTGCTGGTTTCCCTGGCTTACCACTCGCGATCGCTAGAACGGATTGGCAACTGACATTAGTCGATTCTACTGCCAAAAAAGTCGGATTTATTAGCTCTACCGCTCCCGAACTTGGCTTGACAAATGTGCATCCAGTTGTCAGTCGAATCGAAGATGTCGGACAAGATCGGCAACATCGCCATCGATACGATTTGGCTCTCATTCGGGCGGTAGCATCGGTAAATGTTTGTGCGGAGTATGCCCTACCTTTAGTCAAAATCGGTGGCACTGCTATCCTATACCGGGGCAATTGGACGCAAGAAGAAGCCGATCTTCTAGAGTTAGCAGTGGCTAAATTAGGTGGCGAGATTAGCAAGATCGATCGATTTAATACTCCCCTGAGCGATAGTATCCGGCACTGTATTTATCTACATAAAATCGCCGATACGCATCCATATTATCCTCGGGCTGTCGGCATTCCTACCCAAAAACCACTGTAAGATTGAATTTATTGCTGGCGATCGGGTTGATATTGTAAAATTAGAACTTGGATCGATATATCAACATTTATAGCCAGTGTCTCTAGTTTCTGTCGATCGTTTAATAGTTGCAGCTCAAACTGGTAATTTAGTCAGTTTTCCTACCGATACCGTTCCGGCATTAGCGGTACTGCCTACACATGCCGAACTAATTTTTCAAGCTAAACAAAGAAGTCAAGATAAACCATTAATTTTAATGGCGGGTGAGATCGCAGACTTGTGGAAATTCACCAACGGTACTCAGCTAGAACTAGAGATTTGGCAAGCAGTTGCCGATCGATATTGGCCTGGTGCATTGACATTGGTCTTACCCGCATCCGATCTGATTCCGTCAGCCATGAACCCACTCGGAACTCAGACAATCGGTGTGCGCGTGCCCGATTGCGAGATCGCTCGCTCGATCCTGTGTCAAACCGGAGCCTTGGCAACGACTAGTGCTAATTTGTCGGGAGAGCCACCCTTACTCACAATGGCCGCAATTAGCGAGAATTTCCCCCAAGTAGCCGCACTACTGGCTCCAGAGCTACCGAGCCTCGGACGACCCTCAACCGTCATTCAATGGCAGAATTCTGGCTGGAAAGTACTCAGACAAGGCGTGGTGGATTTTGTCAATCCAGGCTAATTGCTGACTAATTTAGCTCTAATTTCAGACAAATTGCTGATTGTGGTATTTTGTGATACCGAGCTAGGATTGACTGCATTAGACTTACATCCGTAGTCAATTGCTCGATGCCCGTAAATTCTCAGTTTCTTAGACGCGCGAAAATTAGCTACAATAGGATGCTGTGTCGTCACTAAACGAACGGTATTCAAGTAGGAGGTTTTCTATGTCTCGCGTATGTCAACTGACAGGTAAAAGAGCCAACAATGGGATGGCAGTCTCTCACGCTCACAATCGTAACAAAAAACTGCAACAAGTTAACTTGCAGTGGAAACGCGTTTGGTGGGCGGAAGGTAACCGCTTCGTGCGGCTAAAACTGTCTACAAAAGCAATCAAAACCTTAGAAATCAAAGGTTTGGCAGCAATGGCGAAGGATGCAGGTCTCAACCTGAACAAATTCTAGCTCTAGATCCCCCGCTGGGGGTATCTGGTTGTCAATTTCATGCATACGATCCAGCCCCAGCGATTTCAATTTTTGTTCGATTTCTCATTTAAGTGGCGACTCGCCATGTGGCGGATCGGCAACAGTAATACTAACCAGACTGCTGAAGGCGGCTTTACGCTCTCGGAAGTAATCGTGGCAATTTTGCTCGTTACCACCTTTGTGGCGGTAGCATTGCAAGGCATGGTCGTCGCCATGTTGCTCAAGTCCAGATCCTTGCAGTTAGCCGAAGCTAATCGCTGGATTCAGGCAGATCTGGAGCAAATGCGATCGCAACTCACGCTAACTCAGATCCCGCTAGCTCCCCATCAATCTCGATGTCATCCAGCCACGATCGATAGTGGATTTGCCGATTTAGTTAGGGATAATTTAGCCAGCAGCAATATTACTGGTGCAGTCGATTATCAGCTCCCACCCCAAATCGCCACCAGTCAGACGGGCAAAACGTTTCAAATCGATCGCAAACTAAGGATTCCATCGAGTCCAGAAAATAGCAAAGCCAAGCTACTGGGTATTCAATATACGGTTACTCCGACGAGTGGAGCGAGCCTAGAACTCACGATTTTGCACTTTTATACCGAGGTCATTCCTGATGCGGCATTTCAATGTCAGTAAGGATCTCGGTTTTACTTTAACCGAATCATTAATAGTATTAGCGATCGTGGGAATTTTAATTGCCATGGCGATTCCTAGTACGATTGCCGCGATCGATCGAGCCAAGTTAGCTCAAGCCACAGATCTAGTTACGGCTAGTCTCCAACAAGCCCAACGAGAAGCCATCCGTCGCAATCGCAGTTGCACTCTGACTTTAGATAAAGCCAATCGTAAAATTGTCGGTCGAGAAGGCTGTTTATTGACTGACGATCGAATTCTACCACAGCCGATCGATCTGGACTATACAGGAGCATCCGATAGTATCGAGTATGGGATTCGCGGCAATACAACTACTAATAAAACAATAGTTTTAAAAGTCAGAAACTCTCCTTATATTCGCTGTTTGACTGTCTCTGCTCCGCTCGGCATCATTCGTGTGGGCACTTACGATAGTGCTGCTAATGCCTGCCGTAAATTTACGGGTTGAGAGTTGGGAGTTGGGAGTTGGGAGTTAGGAGTTGGGAGTTAGGAGTTGATAGTTGGGAGTTGATAGTTGGGAGTTGATAGTTGATAATTATTTGCCTGTCAAATTCGATCGATATGCTAGCTATTACAAACAAGCGAAAAACAAATTTTAAGGGGGAAAATGGCGATGAAAAAATTGTTTTTAACAACATATTTGAAATATTATTTAGCCTCGATCGAACCTTATGCTGACAGGATTAACAAGACTACAAAGCGAACGGATTGTCAATCTCTGAGTCAATCTGGATTTTCAGTACCACTAGCATTGGGACTGGGTTTAGTAATGATTATAGTTGCAGCTAGTATTATCGGGCGTTCTCAAAGCGATCGAGATATTACTAGTTCTCAACGAGAAACTAATCGAGCGTTAAGTGTTTCTGAAGCAGGCGCGATTAGATTTCAAGCATTTCTCGATCGACATAAGTTACTCGCTACTAAAAATTTAGCTCAATGGATAACTACGTTAGATACCTTACCAAGTGTACAGGCTGGTTGTCACTCGATCGATCTGCCTATTGCCAAATACCAAGCTGGCTTATTTAAAGATAATACTTGGATCGATCTAGATCCTAGCGATCGCAATAAAGGTAGATACCAGATCGTCGATTATCAATATCAAAATGGTGTGGGCAAATTAACAGTTGCTGGCAGGATAGATGCTTACAATACCACCGATTATACTGCCAATAGTACCCTGAAAATTGATATCCCGATCGGTAGTGAATCGGCAAAAATTGCACCTCCAGCACTCTGGGCAAACACATTAAACCTCAATGCCAGCCAAAAAGTTACCGGACAAATTCGCGGCGTAACTTGTCCGCTATTACCAATGACAGACGCCGATGGTATTGCAGGTGTGGATATGAGTAATATCGAGATCGTTAGCGGTATTCCCAGCGGTCAAATTATTGCCGATCCATTCGTCAATATCCCCACTCCCAAAATTGCACCTACTACGGCTACTTCCATCCCGGCAATTACAACTTCGATCGAGTTACCGCGACCTACATCTACCGATACACCCGATGCGAATGGTGAATATCATTACTTCGTAGATACAGATATTCCTGGCGGAGACTCAATTAAATTACAGGATATCGATCGCATCAAAATTACCATCCCCGCACATCAAAAAATCAATCTTTATCTTAAAGGTAATATCGATTTAGCAGGTAGTCAAACCATCGGTGTCAATTCCGCTAATCCTAATTTACGTATTTATGGCAGCAGCCAAACCGTCAAATTAACTATCAAAGATAACGCAGAAATTACCGCATTTATTCACGCACCCCTAGCCGATGCTAAAAACATCAGTTCTAGTACTCCCAATCCCGGCCAAAATATTACTGGTGCCGTTTGGGTAAATAGCTGGGATTCTACCAGCAGTTCGAGTCCGATCCCGATCGTTCAAACGGGTAATTGGACTGATTTTGGAATTGCTAAAATCGAGCAACCATCGCAACTCAGTCCGATTAGTTATTGGCAAAGAGTAGAAAATTAGTCGATCGCTAGTACTAAGTAAATAACATTTAACAACATCCAGATAAATTAGATGCTCGATCGACAAAAAAGTTCTCACAATCTTCTGCTTAGACAATTAGCTCGAGGTGGATTTACCTTAATTGAATTGATAATTGCACTGGCAATTACGACAATAGTCATTAGCTTGACAGGAACTGGATTGTATGCACTAATGACTGCCAACCAGCGCAGCCAAATCGAGACAACAGATCGTCTAGAACTAGAACAAGCTCTAGCTTTTATGACCGACGAAATCAAAATGTCCCGACAAGTGAGGACAAATATTTCGTGGCCGATTACGCCAACTACAAAGATCGAAAATTTCAATCCCGCGTCGGGGAGTAGTGAAATTCAACCGATTTTGGTACTCATTCCAGCCTCAAGTAGCCGTCTTAAAAATCCGATTGTTTATTATCTAGCAGAGCCGCCTACTAGTAGCGTCTGGAGCGGACAGAGAGTAATTTATCGTTGGGGGCCAACACTATTACAAAATGGTAATTATAGCGATGGCAATGGTAAGGATATTGCGCTGATTTCGCCAACCGATCCGATCGGATATTATAATGAGGTGTTAGTCGATCGGATGAGCGAGGTCGCTCCAGCTCAAGCTAGTATTGCTTGCGAAAGTAGTTACAGTTATTCCATCCCCAATATCAGCACTAGATTGGGATTTTATGCTTGTATCGCTCCCGACGAAAAGTCAGTTAAACTTTGGATGTATAAACAAAAGAGTTCATCGGCAAAAAGTGTCTCGATCGATGCTTTAGTAGTAACTCGCAGTAATTAATTATCTCTGGCTAGCTGTGGATGACACTCATTATTAACGCTACACAAATTCAATCCATCTACCACCACGCGAAAAATGTTTATCCAGAAGAGTGTTGTGGCATTTTATTAGGTACGATCGATAAATTAACTAAAACTGTTGTCGAAGTTATTCCGACAGATAATGCTTGGGAACAGTCAGAATCGGTCTTTGGCGTAGCCTCTTCGTTGGAGAATCTCGATCGCACTAAAGCCAGCCGTTATACCATTCCACCTCAAGATATTTTTCAAGCCCAAAAACGCGGGCGAGATCTACAACTAAATATTATCGGTTTCTTTCATTCTCACCCAGATTGTCCGGCAATACCTTCAAGTTGCGATCGCGATCGAGCCTGGGATATTTATTCTTATCCAATTGTCTCAGTTATCCAGGGTAAAGTTAGCAATTTTCAAAGTTGGGTTTTAGATTGTAATGGTATATTTCGGGAAGAAGAAATTCATCAGGGATAAGCATGAATCAATCCACAATCGATCGAACTTTTAAATTGTGGGATTATCATACAAGCCACAATCATCTTCTACTTCGCAGTCCTAAAAGTCCTGATAGTAATCATACCCCACCTGCGAATACAAATATCGATATCAGATTTTTTGGCGTATCTTATCTGAATATACCTACACTACTCAGAGGTTGTGAGATCGTCGAAGCAAATGTTGAAAAAATAAATACGATCGATTCTCTGTTCCCCAATCGAACGGCTGAAAATAAAATATTTATTATTGTAAGTGCCGGAAGTAGATATCTCGTAGTAGCAGTTGGCTATGAGATTTCAGAAAACGATCTAGATATTTTTCAAACTATTCTCGATCGATACAATCTTTAATTTTTCATATCAAAACAAGATCCGAGTGCTGAAAATCTAACTATCCACTATCCACTATCCACTATCCACTAACTTAACGTCGCTCGCTTACAGGCGTCAGCGGATCTAAAATTTGATTTAACACCCGCAACTGATCTGCCGTACCCATACAAATCAACATATCGTCACCCATAATTATTGTCTCTCCAGTGGGGCCGACAATCAGATTGCCATCCCGCCGTCTGACTGCCAATACCAAAGAACCAGATTGAGAGCGCAATCTCGCCTCGCGGAGCGATAAACCAGCTACCGGACAAGTTTGAGCATCGATTAAAAATTCTTCCATATAAAACGATCGATCGCTAGCAACTATCCCATCCATAAAATCCATCACCTGGGGGCGTAGAGCCGCCGCCGCCATCCGTTTGGCACCAGTAATGTATGGAGAGATCACCTTATCTGCACCCGCACGTTGGAGCTTGAGCACGGCTTCCTCATTACTAGCTCTGGCAATAGCACGAATGTTGGGATTGAGAGTTTTGGCAGAGAGAATGATATATAGATTTTCGGCATCAGAAGGCAAAGCCGCTACCAGACAAATGGCCTTTTCAACTCCTACCTTCAGCAGCGTTTCATCTAAAGTCGCATCTGCTTGAATCGCACTATGTCCCTCTGATTGGGCTATTCTAACTTGTTCGCTACTAGCATCAGCGATGACAAATTTTGTGCCCTCCGCTGCAAATTCAGTGGCTATTTGTCGCCCAATTCTCCCAAAACCACAAATAATGAAATGTTCTGCTAAAGAGTCCACGAGTTTTTGTTGTTGTGCGATTCTTCTACCTTCTATAAAATAACCTTCGACGATCGCTTCGGTAAACCGATTGACAATATAACCGATAGTCAACACCCCAGCTACAATTAAGGCAATGGTAAAGATCCGCCCCCGATCTCCCAATTGATGAGTCTCGCCATATCCCACTGTCGTCAGGGTAATGACCGTCATATATACTGCATCTAGCCAGTGCCAGCCTTCAATGAGACTGTACCACAGCGTACCAGCAATAAATACTAATGCTAGCGCGAATCCACCTCTTTGCAAATCGGTTCTGATGCGACGATACTTTTGTTCGGCGGAATCCATTAAAAACGGGAAGGGGAAAGATCGGCAGAATTAACCCAAAATTAAGGATCCAAAGGCTTTGAAGTAAAGATGGGTATTGCTGACCTCATCTAGTCTAGCAATACCCATATTATGTATTAACTCCGATCGCTCACTAGCAACTAAAATTACAATCCAGGAATATTCAATCCGCTAGTAAGTTGTTCCATCCGTTCGCGCATGGTAGCGGTGGATTTGTCATAAGCATCCATCATGGCATCCAGAACTAGTTGGGAAAGTTCTTCTGGGCTTTTCGCAGCAGCATCGGCACCGATATTCACTCTACGTGGTTCTTGGTTACCGCTCAAAGTTACAGTCACATCCCCTGCTTGTCCTTCAATTTCCATTTGCTCCAATTCCTCTTGGAGCTTTTTCGCATCTTCTTGTACTTGTTGGGCTTTCTTGAATGCATCGGCAAGTTCTTTCATCTTACCGAGACCGAAGCCGCCAAATCCTTGTCCTTTAGTCATAATCTTTAATCTTTAGTCAATCTAAACAATATCCCATCTTACTGGAGTCAGGGAATTCGGGGGTGAGGGTATCCGTCAGTTCCTAAATTAGGGGTTAGGCTTTAGGTTTTAGGCGTTAGGCGTTAGGGTAAAGAGATTACCCGTCTTACCGAACCTTCTTTTATTATTTTACCCAAATACAGATGAGCGATCGAAATCGCTACAAGTAGGTGGGTACAAATATTCATTAGATAAACAATTCCTGAAACCTAGCTGTTGGGCAATGGCCACTCTACTAAATCCTAAAGCCTAACGCCTACAACCTAAAGCCTATTCTAAAACTCGCCCAACATTTTAACTTCTGGTTCGAGTTCGATCGCGTGATTGGCTTTGACTTGGCTTTGAACGTAATAAATTAAAGCACGGATATCGCTGGCCGTGGCATCTTTCCGATTGATAATAAAGTTAGCGTGCAGCGTAGATACTTCGGCATCGCCGATGCGGTATCCTTTTAGCCCCAAGCCTTCAATTAAAGCAGCGGCATACTGGGGACTGGGGTTGCGGAAAACACTACCACAGCTCGGACGATCGTATGGTTGTTTGCTGTGACGTTTTTCAAGATCGCGGAACGTGCGTGCTTTAACTTCTTCGGGATCTCCGGCTGCTTGCAATTGGAATTTTGCACTCAACACGATCCTGGCATCGCCTTGAAGATTGGAAGTGCGGTAGCTATAGTTTAAGTCAGCAGCGGTTAGTGTGGAGATCGTGCCATCCAGATTGATTACCTCTGCACTGACGAAAATCTCTTCAGTACTATGCCCGTGCGCGCCAGCATTCATCACCACAGCACCGCCTACAGTGCCCGGAATCCCCGCTGCCCACTCCATTCCACCCCAACCCCGTCGTGCAGCTTGCCAAGCTAGGCTAGCGACCATTTTACCCGCATCTGCGACGATCGTTTGAGCGTCGTTGTCGAGCTGAGTATTTACGTGCCGTAGATGGCGAGTGCAGATGACCAAACCCTGCAAACCGCGATCGCTAATTAGTAAATTCGATCCGGCTCCAATTATCGTAATCGGTAATCCTTTCTGTTTAGCCCAAGCCAATCCCCGTTGCGTCTCTGCTACCGTGCGAGGTTCGAGATACCACTGTGCCAACCCACCGACTTTCCAAGTTGTTAGACCTTTAAGAGATACATCCGCTCGAATTATCGGGCAACTAGTTGGAATTTCCAAATCATCATCAGTATTGGTAGAGATTTCCACTGACTGCTGAGTCTGCGTATTGACAATGGGCAATTTCTTGGTACTGATGCTGCTCGAAAGATCTTTGGAAAGTGTCATGGTGGAAAAAGTAAGGTAGGTGGTTGAAATCGGGGGTTAGTCTCAAGCGCAGCAGTCTCAAACGTTAGGGTCTAGGTCGATCGAGTTATTAGAACCATAAGCTACAGTTACAATTGCATAATTGCTAAGTTTGGAGATAAATTAACACTGATAATACACTAAATCTCTAAGATCGAGCGATAGTGGCGGGATGTTCGTCCCGAGCCTTAGCCTGGTAAAAATCTACAATTTCAGGAATGATTTGATTGAGATTTCCGGCACCCAGGAACAAGCAGATGTCACCTGGCTGGAGATTGTGCTTGAGAAATTGCGATACAGCGTCGAGTGTCGGTTGATAGCACACTTGAGAATGATAACGACCGATTTCGGTAACTACTTTTTCGCCACTAATGGCTCCAGTATTTTCCTCTCCCGCACTATAAATATCAGTAATGATAACTACATCTGCATCTTTAAAAGATTGGGAAAACTCCGCTAAAAATTCTAAAGTACGGCTGTATCGGTGAGGTTGGAAGATGGCTACAACTCGACGTTCGGCACCAACTCGCAATCGAGCGGCATTGAGTGTGACGAGGATCTCACTGGGATGGTGAGCGTAGTCATCGATAAAGGTAATGTCATGCTGGTATCCTTTAAGTTCAAAACGTCGCTTGGCACCAGCGAAAGTAGCCAAGCCAGACGCGATCGATTCAAAGTCTAGACCGATTTTCCGACCGACGGCGATCGTTGCTAGCGCATTACTCAAGTTATGGTTGCCTAAAACCCCTAACTTTAGAGTGCCCAATAATTTGCCATATTCATATATTTGGGCGGAAGTTCCGGCGGAGTGATACTGAATATTGTCGACGGTATAATCTGCTACCTGCTCCGGTTCGACGCTATAAGAAATCGTCGGCTGAATCCGCTCGCGCACGATCTGGCAATCTGCCGAGCCAATGACGATCTGACACTGGTTGCTAAATTTGGAGAAGGTCTCGATCGTCTGCTCCAGACTCTTATAATGGTCGGTATGATCCAGCTCGATATTGGTAATTACCCCAATTTTGGGGTGATGTTTGACTAAAGACCCGTCGGATTCATCGACCTCAGCGACAAAATACTCACTCGAACCAATTCTGGCATTTCCATCCCAAGCCGTAACTTCACCACCTACAACGATCGTCGGATCGACGCCAGCCGCAACGAGGAGATAGCCAATCATGCTGCTGGTAGTTGTTTTACCGTGAGTACCCGCCACCCCAATACTCGAATATTCCCCGATCAGTGCTGAGAGTACATCCGATCGATGAAAGATCGGACACCCACGTTCGAGAGCGGCATTGAGTTCGGCATTTTTCTTGCCAATCGCTGTCGAACAGACAATCTGCGGCGTTTGTCCAGATGAACTTCGATCGAAAAAATCTAAATTACTAGCTTCCTGGGTTAGAAAAATGTGCGCCCCTTCTGCTGCCAACTTCTGAGTGATGTTAGTCGATCGCAGATCGGATCCCGAAACAGGCAATCCACGTCTGGCTAGAACGTAAGCCAGTCCTGACATACCAATGCCCCCAATGCCGATAAAATGAATCGGACGACCGCTAAAATCGATAGAATTACCCATAATATATCCTCACCAACCCGATCGAACGGGCCGTAGCAACAGGCGTTATCATATACCAATACATTGTTTATTTTCGATCGAAGTTCGTTAGCGCAGCCGCTCGCAACTAGAATCTGTACCATCCCATCCGCAAAGCAAGATCGAAATCGATCCCGCTCGAACATCCTCGCTCGACCTCAAAAGACTTTCGCCAGTTAACTTCTGCCGATCGTCGTTGTTATAACAGACTGTGGAGTGAGTCGAGCCTACCAGCGTACTGGTATAAATGAATGCTCGTATCCAGTATTTAGAAGGAGAGGATCGATTTTGCTTGAATGGAACTAACTATACCAAATTTCACAAAATAGTCCATATCTTTAGATAAAGTTATATTTTATTGGTACCAAAAGCCTAGTTGTAACCAAAATTATTCAGGTTTGGGTACTCGATCCACTCGCGCTGGTCGATGTAAAATATAAGGATGAGCGAGAAAGAAAAATCAGACAGTATCAAAATTGTTGCCGACAATCGGCAAGCCCGGTTTCTGTACGAAATCCTTGAAACTTACGAAGCGGGGATCGAATTACTAGGGACGGAAGTAAAATCCATTCGCGCGGGTAAAGCCAACCTCCGCGATGGCTATGGTTTATTGCGCCAGGGACAAATCTGGCTGTTAAATGCCCATGTTTCCCCCCACAACACTACGGGAGCATATTTCAATCACGAACCGACACGCACCCGCAGATTGCTGATGCACAAAGCCGAAATCCGCAAGTTAATCGGCAAAGTCGAGCAACAGGGTTTAACTCTCGTACCGTTGAAGATGTACTTCAAGCGGGGCAAGGTAAAGGTGACGATGGCCTTAGTTCGCGGTAAGAAGCTCCACGACAAACGCGACGATCTCAAGAAGAGAGACGATAAACGCGATATGGATCGGGCTATGAAACGCGGTTAGGTATCAAATCAAATCGGATTGTTATATGATATTAATAAATACTATTAAGATTTATTAATTATTTTGGCGATCGCGACCGATTACGGAGACGAAGTTCTCATCACGAAAAACTGGAATGCGCTCCAGCCAATTTGGCAAGGCGGCGCAGATCTAGTTCAAACTGGATTGCCGCACCAACAACTTCCCCCAGCATGGCAAATTTTATTGCTCGGAGATGGTTCGCCGACTCGACACCTACAACTGCTCACAGGCGAGCCGACAGAAGTTGATGTCATCGATATGTCGCCAATTGGTATGGCGGATGATGACGCACCCAGTTCTTTACAAGTCGTACCGGGGCCGAGAGTCCGCCGTCAGGTGTGGTTGCGAACTGCTTCGGGGCAAAGGTTGGCTTATGCAACCTCTTGGTGGGAAGCGCGACATGTAGATGAGTATTTAGAGAATAAATCTCTGCCAATTTGGGCGAGCTTGGCAAAATTACGCACCGAACTGTATCGGGATGTCCAAGGTATATATTACGGAGATTCGCCCGCACTAGCCCAAGCTTTTGGCGAAACGGGGCCGTTCTGGGGTCGTCACTATGTATTTTGGCACCACGGCCAGCCATTGACGCTGATATATGAGGTATTCTCGCCTTATCTTCAGCAATATTTAGGAAAAATTAGTTGATAGTCGATAGTCGATCGTTGATAGTCGATCGTTATATTAATAGATTATTATTATATTACTTACTTGGATAATAAAAGATATCTAAATTCAGCAACACAAAACTATCCACTATTCACTATTCACTATCCACTACTTTTGAACTTGATAATGTAAAAACAGTTCTTGTTCGACTCGATCGAGACTTAATAGTGTTAATTTGGGCGCATTATCTGGCGTGAACCCAGCTCCAGATACAGGCGAAGGTGCGTCGCTACCACCATAGATCGTCGGGCAAACAGTCAACCATAACTCATCGATAAAATTAGCAGCAAATAAACTTGCGGCTAGTTCCGAGCCGCCCAAGAAACAGAGATTTTTGATGTCTAATTCTACTAATTTCGATTTAACTGCTTGCCAGTCGATATCTTTGCCATCGGCTGTTTCACAGATGAGAATGTTACTAAAACTATCCCGATTTTGCCAATCTTTAGCTCCCTCAGTGGTCGTCAATAACCACCGATCGATCGGTTGACTGAAGAACGGTAACCCAGCATCAATTTTACCACTGCGAGAAGCAATTAGTTGTGGTGGTTGAGTTGGTAATCCGCGATCGATTCTAGCTCTAATTAACTCTGGTTTTTGGACTAAGACGACACTACCACCATCGCCCAGGGTACCACTACCGACTAAGATTAAATCCGATAGAGCAATCTGTTCTTCGAGGTGTGCCGAATCTCGCTCGGAGCTAAATGTCGGTGGCGATTTCGTGGTATCAGAAATTTTACCATCGGCAGTCATGGCGAGCACGAGAGTTGTTTTCATGGATGGCTTAATTTAAATTAATTGATAATTGATAATTGATAATTAGGTTATTAGTATGGAAATTTAAACCTGTTATCGGTCTTCATCGATCGAATGTGAATATAGTAGGGTAGATAGACTAAATTTAATCCAAACAGAAGTTTAAATCCCCACCTAAACGGTAAATTATTTTTAGGGCGCGGTTTTCCTAGTGCAGCCATGCGGAGTAAACCTCCGCATGGCTGCATCTGCTAAATTTAAATCTTAAAGAGCTAATTATCAATTATCAATTATCAATTAATATAGCCTTTTCAAGACATAATCCGTGAGATCGAATAAGGCTTGGCGTGAATCCGAAGGTGACAAACCACTTATCTGCGCCAGAGCTAACTGCGCGTGATGCTTGGCAAGTTCGCGAGATTTGGCAATTCCGTCGCTACTTCTGACTAAACTCAGAGCTGTGGTTAATGCTGCCCCATCTTCAAACTCGGTGGCAATTAAGTCTACAAGTTGCGGATATTCTTGCATCGCATACAGTGTCGGTGCGGTAAGATTGCCACTTGCCAAGTCGGAACCCGCAGGTTTGCCCAGAACTTCATCCGAAGCTGTAAAGTCGAGAATATCGTCAACAATTTGGAACGCTAGTCCTAAATTGCGTCCGTATAGATATAATTGCTCGCACGTCGCAGTCGATGCGTCGCTGAGTAAGCCAGCAGCTTTGGCACTATTAGCCAGCAGCGAGGCCGTTTTATAATAACTTTTCTCTAGATAGGCTTCGATCGAAAAGTCCGTTTCAAATTGATTCAATCCTTGCTGAATTTCACCTTCAGCTAAGTCCATAATCACCTGTGAGAGCAGTTTGACCACTTCGAGGTTATCTAGGTTAGCCAGATACCACGAGGACTGTGCAAAGAGGAAATCTCCGGCAAGGACGGCAATCCGATTGTCAAACAGACTGTGAACCGTAGGTACGCCCCTGCGGGTATCGGCAGTATCGACCACATCATCGTGGACGAGACTAGCCGTGTGGATCATTTCGGTGATTTCGGCGAGGCGACGGTGGCGCGGGGTAATTTCTTCCCCTGGCATCGTCGCACGGGCAATCAGCAGCACGATTGCTGGGCGGACGCGCTTGCCACCAGCCCCGAATAAATGTTCGGCGGCTGCGTATAAAATTGGGTGGCGGGCACCGACTAGATTTTTGAGGTTCTCCGTCAAAACTTGCAAGTCAGCTTCAACAGGAGTAAATACGGATTTCACTGAGGTCATCGATCGAGCGGCTCAGAGGATGAGTTTACGAAAGTTTACATATATTCTAAGCTATTTTCCCTCTACATAGGGAATTGGCGAGAATGGATTGGCTTTCGGGGTTGTTTGAGAAGGCGGTAAAATAGCTGCTCGTCAGAGTTCTAGCCAATATCGAGCGGTTCGGAAACTGCTACATTCGAGAGGGCGATCTGGCGAACATCGGGCATAGTTGGCAGCCATTGGGCAGCAATGTGCGTAAATTGTGCGGGTTCTCCACTGACGAAAAATTCAGTGGGCAGGGATCTGCCGTGGTTTTGAATGCCGAGGACTTGAAGTTCTTTAGCAGCGGCAGCAACTACAGCTACAGCAGGGTTGACAAATTGGACGTTTGGGGGGACGAATTGCCGAAATACTGGTTCGAGGTGCGGATAGTGGGTGCAGCCGTAGACTAGAGTATCGATCGATCGATCGAGTAATGGTTGAAGATATTCTTTGGCAATCGCGAGGGTCTGTGGCTCGGCGATGCGGTTATTTTCGACGATGGGGACGAATTCTGGGCAGGCAACTTGCCATACTTCTGCCTGGGGGTTGGCTTCGCGAATTGCATGGAGATAGGCATTGCTGTTGACTGTGGCTGGCGTGGCAATGACCCCGATCCTTCGTCCGTAACGCGCGGCGGTTCTAGCTCCAGGTAAAATCACGCCCAAAATCGGTAAATCGTATTCCGCACGAACGGTTTCGAGCGCGAGTGCAGAACTGGTATTGCAAGCCATGATGGCCATTTTGACCTGCTGCGCGACCATCCAATCTAGAGTTTGGCGGGTAAATTGTAAAATTTCGGTTGCAGTACGGGTGCCATACGGAACTCGCGCTGTATCCCCAAAATACAAGACTGACTCTTGGGGAAGTTGGCGGTAGATTTCTTGCAAGACAGTTAACCCCCCCACGCCACTATCAAAGACACCAATACGATCGATTGCATTTGAGTGGATCTTGGGGGCAAAAGTGAATCGGTCTTGCATATTAGTAGAGAAAAATCTAGTAAAGATAAGTGGTTTATCGAAACTTAGTTACGATCCTTAACGTACTGGATAATTCCCTTGGCAATAGCTTCAGCCATTACTTTTTGATAATCATCACGACGCAGACGTGCAGATTCCTCTGCGCTAGTCAAATAACCAGTTTCGACTAGAATAGCGGGGATGGTCGCTTTGCGCAAGACTAGAAACCGTGCCGAGCGAACGCGGCGATCGTTTAGATAAAAGCCATTTTTGTTGACATGATCTACTACCGTTCTGTGAACGGTCTCGGCCAAGGATTGACCGATATTGTAATGATATGTTTCCAAACCATTGACATCGGGACGATTCTCGATCGAGTTGGCATGAATGCTGATAAAAATTGTCGCTCCTGCTTCTCTAGCGATCGAGACTCGTTCGTCCAAGCCGACATAGTTGTCACCAGTGCGGGTCATTTTGACTGCTATGCCCTGTTTTTCGAGAATTTCGGCAACTCGTCTGGCAACTGGCATAATCACGTCTACTTCGCGCAAACCGCCCAATCCGATGGCACCCGGATCTCGGCCACCGTGTCCGGGGTCGAGCATCACTAACACTCTGCCACTACTCGGTCTGGCGGCGGGTGAAGTATCCTGCTTGGGCGTGGGACGATATGTTGTCGTCTGTGTTTTGGGGACAGTAATCGTTATTGCTTCTGGCTGCGGACGAACGGCAATCCGACTGGGAGAAATCGGTTGTAAATACACCCAACGGCTATCTAGATATTGGCGGACGATATCAACTTTCACACCATCGGCACGGCGGACGAGGACGATCAGATCGTCACCTTGCGCGCTCACAGTAAGGTACCGTTGGGACTCCTTAGGAATTTGGTAAGCAGTGGCCAATTTAGCATTGGGAATGGTCACCCGAAAGCTACCAGCGCGCTCGTCCCAGATGGTAGTGTATTTGAGTTGCATCCTACTTTGGCGATCGGCTTGTACCAAAATGCCCGTCCGCGTCGGATCGATGGCGATATAATTGACCGACGAGATCGCTGTATTGACCGCGACCTTGGGGCGAATTGGTTGGGCGACGACAACTTGACCGTTTTCATTAAACACCCCTACAGGCCCGACAGGCGCGCCTCGTGGAAAAGACTTGAGTGGTTGAGGGGTCGGGAGTTGAATCGACCACTGCTTGCTATTACTAGCTTGAATGAGAATTTGTTGCGGGTCGATCGTATAGTCAGGATCGAGTTCTAAAACCATCCGCGTGCGATCGGTATCGAATTGACCCACTCGCAATGACTTGATGCCATTACCGAGCAACTGCGAAGATGTGGGCTGATTGAGGCGCGTATCTGGCAGATCGACGATCAATCTACTGGGATTAGCCAGCATTTGAGCTTCAGGTTTCACTGCCGAATTCGTACTAAAGTCAATGCGATTTTCGGTCGCATTAAATTGCCACGACACCATTTCTGCTGCTGTCGCTGGCAGTGATACCATTACGAAACTAGAAATACTGGGTAATAACCAGTTGTATCTCACAATACTTAACTCCTATGATGGGACTATCGGGGTAAACTCGAGCGTGGCGACAAAGTTGGTAATGTTGTCGATCCGCGCTCGGGGACTGGAATAGTTACATACCAATCGATCGGATTTTCGCCCGTAAATTGTACTCGCTTGGGGTTGAGAGTATACCCAGGTTGTAGCTCTAAGACTATCCTAGTCGTATTACTGTCAAATTGCCCAACACGTAACGATCGAAAGTTACCTGACAACCGTTGAGTCACTGTAGGCTTGGGAAAACTAATTCCTGGCAGATCGACTACCAGCCGAGTTGGATTGAATAGCATGACAGATTTGGGTTGAACCCCCGCATCGGTCTTGAAATCTAACCTATTTCTACTCGCATCAAATTTCCATGATGCCAATTGGCCTGCATCCGCAGGGATTGCGGCCAGACAGAAGCTAAAAACACTAACCAATACAAACTGAAACTTCACAATATTTCATCCTTAACAGTGGAATCGATGCTACAACTATCGCTCTGATGCCGTTGCTCTAAAACGGAGGCATTCGCTGTTGTGGTCAGAACTCACCAACGCTTTGCGATAAACGTCCGTACTCCCGTAACGGTAGCTTAGAGTCGATTCTCCTCTATAAAGAGGGTCGATCGACGACTACTGGGGATTATTTTAAGATGAATCTACATATCGTATTGTTGCTGTTTGCTGCGAAAAATTAACACTTTGGACTCTATGGTAAATTACCATAAATTTGGTCTTTGGGGCTAAATTTAAGCTGCAAACTCATCTGGCATCAATTTCAAGCTGCTGTAGTAGCGACAACGCTAGCGAACGTGGATGATGTCACTACTCTCTTTTTGGCACTTAATTTCGCTCGGTTGCCAATACTACTTTATAGATACTCTCTTGCTACTGGTGACTGCCAAATCGATCGAGTAGTTCCAAATCGACCCTAGTGCCTCAATACTAATTATATAATTCCCGCTTTTTGAACCAGATCGGCCAAGTGGAGACTTTTGACTCAATCTACTTACCTTCGGCGTTCGAGTAAGTCAAATAGGGGCAAATGAGGGCATATTTAACTAGACCCGACCCAATAATGAAGGTATCGGCCTGTGAATTCACGATCGTCAGAGCGCATGTGCGGGGATGCTGAGACTTGCCATTGGCTATAAATCTCAGTTTTGGCTAGATTGCTAACAGAGCTTTGCCCCTGCTCTGGCGATCGAAATTCAGATCCCGACATTCTACCGGAAAACTTCACGCCCGGATGTATCTAACAATAGACTGACATCAAAGCGATCGCAACATCTATGAAAACTAAGCAAAATTCGGGCTGTGGCTGTTTGAAGATCCCATTGTCAGTTATCATCGCTATCCTTGGCGGTAGCTATTGGTGGTTGATTTACCAAGGTAATCTTCAGAAGATCGTCCAACTCTTTCCCGCCGTCCGAATGCCAGATTCAGTTGCAGTATTATTACCCAAAGGATCTCGCGCTCTTCAAGCTACACCAACAGCCACGCCGATAGCGATACCATCGCCGCAGGTTGCTACTGGAAACTGTATCGACAAAGGCTGCACGAATACTCAGCCGCAGCCGACAGCAGCAGTTAAATCGGTGAAAGTTACGCCACCGACGGCAACTACCTCAGCTACACCCGCAGCACCCCCTGCTGCTCCGCAAACCGCTTGGGAGAAAAAAGCCATTCGTGGGATTTATTTGAGCCGCTATCAGGTAACTAATAACGCCGACGAACAGACGATTCGCAAACGAGTTCGTTACTATAAATCTCAAGGGATTAATACGATTATTCATGGCGTTTGGGGTAACGGCTGCACGATGTATAACAGTGAAGTTATGCAGCAAATATTAGGTGCCAAAAGTTGTCCCAATCAGTTTCAAGATAAGTGGTTAGATTGGACGATCGATGAAGCGCACAAGCAGGGAATGCAGGTTCACGCTTATTTTGAGAAGGGTATTAAAATCGATAAAAATAGTCCGATTTTCGATCGAGCGATCGCTAAAAAATGGATCGTGCCTGGTGTCGATCGTACTTATGCCAAAGTCGAACATTATGTCTTAGATGTTGAAGTGCCAGAAGTTGCCAATCTCTTTAAAAAAATGTTGGCAGAATTCGTAACTAAATATCCGCAAATCGATGCCGTCCAGTGGGATGACTATCTGGGATATCATGCCGAACTACCAGGTAAAGTAGACAGAACCGCAAGTTTGACTAAGTTTGTCAGCGAGATGATAAGCGATATGAAAGCCGCTAATCCACGCGTGAAATTCGATCTTTGCCATCATAATCCCTACTGGGCAAAACGTTATTTTGCTGCCGATTGGGAGAAATGGAAGGTCGATCGGGTCTTTATTCAAAATTATAACGATAAGAATTTCCAGGAAGAACTAAACTACGCGGTTAATTATGCCGGGGTGGCAATTCTCGATAGTCAATTGCCGCGCTTTAAAGAATTGGTAGACAATCCCAAAATTAAAAGTATCCTAATTTTCCCTCTAGATGGAAAACCAGAGGAAACTGCTGCGCGGGTGCAAAAAACTAATCTGGCAAATGCCGTTAGTACAACAACGGTTCCGAAAGTAGTTGTGAAATAAAGTGACAGGATTTTAGATAGATCGATTGAGATCTTTCGGTCGATCGATAGCTAGCAACATCTACACTACGCTATGGTTAAAGAATTTGAATAAGCGTCATTCGGCAGAACATCCAAGTTAGGCGGCGCGTGTGCGAAGCACTTGATATACGACACCGATAAGCCCGCACGTTAGACCCACCATGGTGCCCACAACGCCAAGAGCTATTCCGGCGTCGCCCGCCGACACTTCCCCGGCAACAAGACTGGAGTAAATCCCAATATATGCTGATGCGCCGCCTATCAACGCTCCGGCCATGCCAAGTATCGTTCCGCCCTTCAGTCCGAGTAGGAATCGACTCCTTTCTTCGCGAGTATCGTCCAACGTTTCGAGCCCAACCTCAAACACACAAGCGAGCACCTTCTTCGATTCCAACGAAGCGATTCCGTCAGTCTCGATCCGCTGGATTGTGCGCAAACTCAGCCCTGTCGCGCCAGCTAACTCCTCCTGGGACATTGCTCGTTCTCGCCGAAGTTGCCTGATTCGATCGATATCTACCTTCATTTCCATTTGCCTCTCCCGTGAATGCAACCTTTTATCCTATTTAAGGTGGATCTGCTGAATTTTTCAAATTATTGAAACATTATGCAAAATCCGCCCAAGAAGCTCCTAGAGCAAGTTAGAGATGCAATTCGTCTCAAGCATTATTCCTACTTTTGCGATCGTTCAACAAACCACCAGAGTCCATAGGCTGATGCTGCAACTACTCTACGGTAGCGGACTTCGCCTTCGCGAATGTATGGAGCTACGAATTAAAGACATCGACTCGATCGTTAATCACTGCTCAACGATCGATAAATTTAAGTTTGGCTCGTTGGCGAAGCCTCTCAGAATGAGAATCGATCTGACATTGGCAGCCAACGCTACTGTGGGCGGCGTTACTTCACTACTACCTGTAGACAGATTTTTACAAATTTATTGAATTACCATTCGTTGGCGTAACCGCGCCGCGAGGTAATCGATTTCGACATGGTTTGTAATTAATTATGAAAAGGTACTGCCAGAAATGGTAGAAATGCGATCGAACGCCATGCCCACGATCGCCAACTAGAGTCGAGCGAACGATCTTCTGCTATCGGTTCTAAACAGCTCAATAGTGCTTCAATGCGTCGATCTAGTCGATCGATCGGGGCAACATGGCCGAACGCCGCACAGATATTATCTGCAAATACGGGCGTACTTTGGACGATCGAGAGTAGGGCTTCGGCGACTAAGAGGGGATCGGTTTGGGTAGATGCCCATCGATCGGCACGAATTTCGCGTAACATTAACAGTTCTTGCCAGATGGCTTCGGTTTGGGGCAGCCAATTGGTAACTTGACGCACCCAGCCCCACCAGAAAAAATACCAGGTATCGCGATAGAGATAATGTGCCCGTTCGTGGGCTAAAACCGCCGCTAAATGCTCCGAACTCAATGTATCGATTAAAGCAGTGGTAACGACTAATTCCGGCTCCCAGAAGCCAATTTGGGCACTATAGAGCGTCGATAAATCCAGCAACCGCACCTGAGTATCGTTCACTGTCACGATCGGGTAAGTCCGCACCTGTTGCAGCATTTGCCAGCCAGAGCCAGCCAACTGACACCAAGAAACTGTGGCAAATCCCAAAAATCCGATCGCCAGATCGTAACTAAACCAATCATTACCCACCCAAACCATCCGTCCGTGCGGCCCCATCCAGACGATCGCGATCGCACTAGTGAATAGTAATAATGGCGGTAACAAGAAGACCGTCAAAGTGGTTTCCCAGTATTGGTGCAGTCGTTGGGATGGCGCATTGAGCCAGACGGTAGAATCTATCGGCGTCCAAGCGTAACGCAGTCCCCAAGCGAGGGCAAAAATCGCAGCCATGACAATTAGGTGCATTTATCGTTCCTCCTTCGCTTTGCGGATCGCTTGCAGCCGTTGCGAAATCGCTTCGATCTGTTCGATGCTCGATCGATCGAGACTATCGGCAAAAGCGGCAACGACATCGGGATTGCCTACTGCCAAAAATTGCTGTAACTGTTCGTAGGCTTGAATTGCTTGCGCCTGTGCCTCGGAAACTAAGGGTTGCCAAACAAAGCTGCGTTCTTGACGATCGCATTGCAACCACCCTTTTTGAGTCAGGCGGTTGAGTACCGTTGTCACTGAAGCATACGCTAATTCGCGATCGGGGTCGCTGAGGATGCGATCGTGAACGTCTTTGACGGTGACGGCACCTAGTTCCCAGACGATTTTGAGAATTTCAGTCTCTAATGGCCCCAGCGAAAGCTGTTTGGGTCGATATTTAGGCAGAGAAACCATGCAATTTACGGCGAACTTTTCCTTAGACTAGCGCAACAATTAGCTCCCGATGTTTGACGGCTTGTCTTTTGACACCATCGATCGTCCCATTCACAATCAGTTGAGGGATTAATTCTCTAGTCCAGCAATAAATCTTAAGATCGGTGCTAAATTTTCAACAAATGGGTATGCAGAGCTTGAATAGACACGGTAGCCGCATTGCCATTAGATTATTGACTGCGATGTTGCTCGTACTAGGTCATCATTTAATATCGTTCGATCGATGCTTACATGCGGCTCCGCTCGATAATTCTGATAATTCAGCCGAACCAGAACTGACGATCGATGTTACGGG
This sequence comes from Chamaesiphon polymorphus CCALA 037, assembly GCF_003003845.1. Classification (GTDB taxonomy): domain Bacteria; phylum Cyanobacteriota; class Cyanobacteriia; order Cyanobacteriales; family Chamaesiphonaceae; genus Chamaesiphon; species Chamaesiphon polymorphus. Next base: position 28,713 of record NZ_PVWO01000005.1, read on the forward strand.
AGAACGAAAAGTAAATCTACCCAAATCGACACCAATTTACACGATCGACAGTAAACAAATCGAGCAGCAGGGTGCGAAAAATGTTGCCGATACTTTAAATAATTTACCTGGCTTTGCGATTAATAATGCTGGTTATGGAGCGGATATTCATACCGGAACTTACTATCGTGGTGCATCGATAAATCAATTTATTATTTTGCTCAACGGTCGCCCAATTAGCAATAATATTAATACTTATCACGGTGCAACAGATCTCAATAGCATTCCCGTCGAGGCGATCGATCGGATCGAATTATCGAGTGGTGCCAGCAATATTCTCTACGGCTCGGAAACCTTTGGCGGGGTGGTAAATATTATCACAAAAACTTATCGAGGTACTCCAGAAACCAACGTATCGGCAGAATTAGGCTCTTACGGTCGTCAAAATTATCGTGCTAGTTATACAGGTGGCAGCGATCGATTAAACTACCGCATCGGTATCGAAAAATATCGGATCGACAATAACTATCGCGTCCCCGTTGGAGCTGCCAATCGCGATCCAGTTACGGGAATTCTTACCAATGCCGATACCGATCTTACCAGTTACTCTGGTAATATTTCGGCCACGATCGACGATCGCAATCGTCTGGATTTCGATGCAATTAAAATTACCAGTCGGCGGGGTTTAGTTTACTTTGGATTTCCCTTTCAACGCGACAGATTAAATCATGATGCACTAAATGTTGGACTTAATTGGCGATCTCAACTTAGCAGCGATCGTAGCTCCATTCTCAATACCACTCTCAGTTTTAACCAAGATTATTTTGATACCTTTGGCCCTAGTGGTGCCAATAACCGCAGTGGTACACTCGATACCCAAGCCATAACGGGCAGAATAGACCACAAATGGCAGACTTCGGCCACAAATACACTACGCTGGGGTGGAGAAATCCAAAATCGTCAACTTAATGGCACGACGATTAGCACAGTTCCCAACCGGATTGCCTTTAACGAGACTGAAAATCGCAACGTCGTCAATACCGCTCTATTTGCCGTCAATACCTGGAAAGTTACCGATCGCACCGCGATCGATATTGGCTTACGGCAAAATTTTAACACCCAGTTTGGTAACTATCTCAATCCCAGTCTCGGCTCCCGCTGGGAAATTAGCCCCAATCTTGCCGTGCGTGCCTCTGTCGCTGGCGCACAACGCAATCCCGGACTCGACCAACTCTACCTCTACGATACCGTCCACGGCTGGTTTCCCAACCCCAATCTCAAGCCAGAGACGGGTGCGACTTGGACGGCGGGAGTCGATCTGGCATTTAGTCCCACTTCGACGGCTACGATTACTTACTTTGGCAGTAATTTAAACGATCGCATCGCCACTCAAGCCATCAGTCCGACTGTCACTCAGTGGACGAATATCGGACAGGTAAGCACCAATGGTTTAGAAATTGGCTTCAAACAGCAAATAACGCCCCAATGGTCGGCATTTGCCAATTACACCTACACCGATGCCAAAATTCAGTCAGGCATAGAGCGAGGCTTGCAACTGTCTCTAGTGCCTTATTCTGTCGCTCAGTTGGGAGTCGGTTATGCCAATCGCGGCTGGGAAGTGAATCTGCTGACAAACTACAACGCAGGTACGCGCCGTGCTTTCTTTAATAACCCCGGTCAAGTTAGCACCAATTTTGTGCCATCCTTTTTCAATCTCGATCTAAGCGCGCGCATCCCAATCGGCGAGAATGTCGGACTCAATCTCTATGTCGAGAATCTCGCCGATGTCCAATACGAAAAAGTAAATCGGATCTACAGTCCCGGTAGAACTTATCGATTTGGTGTTTCGGCTAATTTCTAATTAGTAATTTTTCGATCGTTGATGACTGAGCATTCAGTAGGTGGTAGCAACTAGGGTTAATTACTTTACCTCGGTTGAAAGATGATACCGAACTGTGGAGATAATTGCTGGAATCTGAGAAATTCTCACATTACGATAACTAGATCGATGCTCCAGCCCAGAGGCTGCTACAGCAGGTTTGCCAACGGGTAAAACTACTAAATTAGGAGCTTGGTTGCAGCATTTAAGACAACCAGTAGATTTTAAAGTTACACTGTCATTTAAGTCATGACTATTTAATTGTTCTACCAAAGCCGAGTATATTTCTTTGCCCCCATTATTTTGACATTGTGACTTTTGACAAATCAGAATCTTCACTTTTGGTTCGTTTTCAGGTGCGGAGATCGTTGGCGTAGCCTCTCCAGCAAAGAATCGATCTGCATTAGCTCGATTCTCTACTGGAAAAGCTGTGCGATCGACTTTTTCAATTGTAGATGCCTTAAATTTCCAATCTTTTTGAATACCTTCACACCGGAGGCGATCGCCAATAGCTAACTTATAAACCAGCCCCATCCTCAACTCTTTAGGTACCTTGATGATGACATCTCGCTCGTCGGCGGTTCTCAGGCGCAGATATTTGAGCTTGTAACCATCGATCGCGCAGACTCCTAAAAATTCCCCTTCTAGATGAAAATAAGTTTCATTAGTCATAAAGTAACTCGCTACCATTGTGATTCTCGTTCCGTTCGCGTAGCATTTGCTTGCAAAGAGGCTACACCAACGGCTTGTAGAGTAAAACAGCGATCTAACCAATCAACCAGTTGACTGCGATCGAGCGATTGCGTCCGAAACACACTCCAAACTTGAACGACTGTGGTGGGCGTGTCTACAGTTACCGTCAATGGCTTACCTGTGGAACATTTACAAAAAATTTCTAACTCTTGAAGGCGATGATATATTTGCCAGCGATCGCCCCAGGCTGCATCGACGATGAAGATCCAGTCTGAATAATTTACTTGTTCCATTTTAATTGGGATTCTCGTTTCGCTGGCGTAGCGTTTGCCTGTGCCTAACGGCAGGCTATCGCCAACGCAAAGAGGCTACGCCAACGATGCTTTTGTTTAAATTAAGAATACCTTAAATGATAATTAGAAGCAACAAGCTGGTATTTATTCTCACATCGTTCGCTGTCGATTTAAAGGAGAAATCCTTGAAAGTACCGATAAAGCTCGATCGCAGGCCGATCGAGCTTTATCAAACTGTGACCAAATTTTATCAATAGCGAACTTACTCGATTTGACAAGGGCAACGTTTCACGAACGCTTGATGACATGCTGAATATTAGTCGCAATAAGGTTTACCGCGCACTTCTCGGCCCAAAATACTCGTGTTAAAATATTGAATCACAGACTACTTTTCTAAATCGATCGGTAGTCGTTAGTTGTCAAAGTATCGAATAGTCTAGTTAAAAATTTAACCTTTAAAAAATAGAGAGCGAGAAATTTATGACAACAGCACAAAATTTAATGCGTGGATTTGGTGAGGTAGGAGCTAATGTCGTAGGCTTAGATCTCACGGTAACTGAGCCAGTTTGTGAGGGATTAAACATCGCTTTGGCAAGTTTTCAGGCTTTGTATTTGCAATATCAAAAACATCACTTTGTTGTAGAAGGCGCAGAATTTTACTCATTGCACCAGTTTTTTGAAGATGGCTACGAGCAAGCCAAAAGTCACGCTCATGATGTTGCCGAACGGCTAGACGGCTTAGGCGGAGTCCCTGCTGCGAGTTTTACTAAGTTGGCTGAATTGTGTTGCTTCACTCCTGAAGCTGATGGTGCCTTTAACTGTCGGACGATGTTAGAAAATGATTTGGTAGGCGAACAAGCAATTATCGCCACGATCCGCTCTCAAGCCAGTCAAGCTGAAAGTTTAGGCGATCGAGCCACACGGTATTTGTACGAACAAATTCTGCTCAAAACCGAAGAAAGAGCTTATCATATCGGTCACTTTTTAGCTCCCGATACTTTAGTAAGATCTTTTAATTAATCGCTGAAATTTAGATGGTGGTAATTACCACCATCTAACACACATCTAAATAAATTTTGACTACCCATCTAAATCGGGTGGATTTTTAGGTTCTTTCGATCGACCAGATTTTTTGACAGCATCGGCTACTAGCGATCGTCTGACTTACTTTTGTGCATCTAAATTTAGCGATAGATTTGGCGTAATGGTTTGGTGGCGCGATCGATCGCGGTAACGCTATCAGGGCAGAAAAGTTAGGAGAATCGATCGATTAAATGCTGTGTCGATCGCCTTTTACGCCTAACCTTGCCGCCGCTGTATTTGCGATCGTTGAGATTAAATAGCAATAATTTTAAAAATAGCTCCCTCGACTGCTGCCTCTATCTACATCCCAGCTTCCCAACATGTCCGACAAATTAGTCAAGGTGCCCGATCGCCAGTTGCAGGCTAATACTATAGTACGAGGGATTTACTACAACCCTGAGTGAGAGATTGCACTGCTAAGTTTGATTTATTGTCAAGCGACTAGATAGTAAATAATAATGAAGCTATCGCCGCGAAAACCCGATCCAGCAACTATTTGCCTTCTTTTTTCTGTAATATAGAAATCGATAAACCTAAGATCTCATTGTCTTGACTGCAAGCAGTGTGCTTGACAATGGCGATCTCTGCCCCACACTACCGCAGCTCTAGGAGAAGGATCATAGTGAGCGATTTTCCAGAGGAAAGGCTATGCCAACGACGATCGGTTTTAAGTGAATTACTGCGGCAGATGCCCCAATTGAGATCGCATTTGTATTTTAAATCTTCCCTCACTGCTTTATCGCACGCTATGGAAGATCGGGTGCTAGCCGGAACGGATCGACCGTTACTGATTGCTAGTTTTCAGCAAGAAAAGTTTTATCGCCAAGAGGCGCATCGCTATCGTCGGTTGGGCGAAATCAGCGATCAAGTTTACGTGCTGGCTGCCCCAGATACTGAATTTAGCGATCTCGTCAGCGAGTACGATCTAATACCATTCGAGCACACTGATGCGCTGGCTTCAGAATGGCATCTGGTTGCCATCGGTGCCCAATCCTCGGCGTGCTTGATCTGTCGCGAAAAAATCGTCCCGCCATCGGAGATTCCAGTCTTACCCGAAATCGACGCATCCCGCAGATTTGAAGGGATCTGGACATTCGATCGCCAAGTAACGATCGCCGCCGCACATATCTTACTCGATCGCATCAAAGGTTATCGTCCGGATCTGGCTGCTAAAATCGCCCAGGCCAAGCAAGAATACCTCGTCGCCGTCCCCACTATCCCCCAAGATCATTCGGCCAGTGCTGACGCCTTCGTGCAGCGACTGGTGACATATTTGCAAGCCCGACAATACAAATTGCTCAAAGCTTACCGTTCGATCGAAGAAAAAGAAGAACGCGAACGCCTAGTCAATACAATTACTGGGGCAATTCGGCGTTCGCTCAACTCAGCAGATATTCTCCAAGTAGCCGGACAAGAGATCGGTAAGGCAACTGGAGTCAGTCGCTGCCTGATCTATCAATATCGTAAAGACGATCGAGCTGTGACGATCTCTCATGAATATTTAGCTAATTCCGGAATTAATTCTTTAGTCGGTAAATCTTGGAATCTAGCCGACAATCCGATCTTTAAAGAAGTCGTTACCACTCACGAATCGACATCCCTAGCCGAAGTTAGCGTTACCAAAACCTGGCAGCGCACGCTCTCCAGACAGGGCATTAGCGACTGGTTAATCGTGCCAGTCCTCCACCAAGATCGGCTCTTAGGCGCGATCGAATTACACCAGCACGAACCTTCACCCTTACCCTGGTCGGACGATACGATTAACCTCGTCGAAGCGATCGCCACCCAAATCGGCAGCACCCTGATTCAGGCCGAATCGTACACCAATCTGGAATATCTCAACCAGCAACTCGAAGCACTCGATCGTACCCGCGCCAATTTAGTTGCCATTACCGGACACGAACTGCGGACGCCACTGTCCACCATTCAAGTCTGTCTGGAAAGTCTCGCCACCGAGCCAGATATGTCACTCGAAATGCGGCAAGTGATGCTCAATACCGCCTTGGGCGATGCCGAACGAATGCGAAAGCTCGTGCAAGACTTTTTGACCCTCTCTCAGCTCGAAAGCGGTCGGATTCAATGGCATCCCGAGCCGCTATCGCTCGAAGAATGCATCGATTTGGCCTTAAGCGGTCTCAATACCCGTCGCTACAATCGAGATTTACCCAAAATTATCGTCGATTTGCCCCCCGATCTACCCTTCGTCCGTGCCGATGGCGAATGGTTAGTTGAAGTATTGACAAAATTGCTAGATAATGCGTGTAAGTTTACCACTGGCAAAGATCGGATCGCGATTCAAGCAGCCAAAACCGAATCGATGCTAGAAGTAATTGTTGCCGATACTGGACGCGGCATCGCCCCCGAACTACTACAAATGGTCTTCGAGCGGTTTTACCAAGCCGAAGGTTCCTTGCGGCGGACTGCGGGTGGAACTGGTTTGGGATTGGCGATTTGTCGCCAAATCGTCAACGGCTGGGGCGGCGAAATTTGGGCAGAGTCTGCGGGCAAAGATTGCGGCAGTCGGTTTCACTTTACCGTGCCATCGATTTAACTCGATCTCTGGATAAATTAGTTGAAAATTCGATCGAGCGATGTTGAAAATCAGGTGAATCGAGTCTTTCTAAAGATCTGTTGAAATTCTCGATTTCTAGCGTAAACTACAAACTGAATCCCGATACTTTTTGCTTGCAAAAAATATCTCAATCTGGATACCCCCGTCCGAACCCCCGATTTCCCAAACCATGACTACCGCCCAACCCTTGATGTCTCGCTATCTCTGGGCTGCCGAACGACAAGCAACTTGGATTCCTGCCGATCGATTAGTTGAAGATAGATACCATGTTATCGCTCCTCAATTGTGGCTAGATACCAAGCCGCAAGAACCCCCAGATATATTATCGCCCCTGCCGCGTCAAGCTCTAGCCTACGCGCATCTATACCAGTACAAGCTGCATTTACCTCAACTGCATGGCTTTTGTTCGCTCAAAAGATCCCATGAAACGATCGAGATTCCCCTGCTCGAAAATATCCCGATCGATAATGAAGGCAAATTACTCCCTAGCCTGCTTGAAGCCTGGAGTACGGCAACACCACTATATCAAGCCTATTGGTTGTGGCAAGCGATCGATCTATGGGCACCGCTGGCTGGAACTGGTGTTTTATCCAGCTTGGTGGTGATGGACAACCTCCGTGTCGATGGTTGGTGTCTGCGCTTGTGCGAATTAATTCCCGACTATACCACAGCCAGTAACAAAGTGACACTGGCCAAACTAGGGACGTTATGGTTGCAAACCCTTGGCGGTGCCGATTTGGAAATTGCCGATCGGTTGAACGTGCTGTTTGCGAAAATGCAGGCAGAACGGGCATCTTTGCGAGATGTCTCTGCCGAACTCAATCGCATTACCATCGAGCAAGCCGCCCGACTCCCCTTGGCGTGGCAGATTGCAGGCGGGACAGATGCGGGAGCTACCTACCAGCATAACGAAGATTCATATTACCCCACGCCACTGGAACTCGCTCAAGATACTACTGGCGGCAAAATTGCTATCATTTGTGATGGCGTCGCCGGACATGAAGGCGGTGAAGTTGCCAGTCAATTGGCCGTTAAACTCCTCAAAATTGAGACCCAGATTTTGTTGCAAGAGCTGATTAACTCTCAGGATATTGTCGCTCCCGAACAGATATGTAATACGATCGGCGCGATCGTCCGGGTCGTCAATAATACGATTACCGCTCAAAATCAAACCCAAGGCCGCGAAGATCGCCGTCGGATGGGAACTACCATGGTAATGGCTCTCCAAGTCAATCAGCGGATTCCCAGCCCCAATGGTGTCGGCAATTCTCATGAGATTTATATCGCCCATGTTGGCGACAGTCGTGCCTACTGGATTACACCCCACCGCTGCCAATTATTGACGATCGACGATGATATCGCCACCCGCGAAGTCAAACAAGGTCGCGATGTCCCGTGGCATAGTGCCAATCGTCCCGATGCTACCGCCTTGACTCAAGCATTGGGGATGAAGCCTGGAGAGTCGATCAGACCTACAGTTCAACGATTTATGGCGATCGAAGATGGAATTTTGTTACTCTGCTCCGATGGTTTGAGCGATCGCGATTTGGTCGAACGTTCGTGGCAAGATTACGCAGATCGGATCCTTCAGACAGATATTCCTCTTTCCGAAGCCGTTCAATCTTGGCTGGCTTTAGCCCATCGCCAAAATGGTGATGATAATATCTCGTTAGTACTGATGTCTTGTCAGGTATCGACCCACAAATCGCGGCTGGGCAGTCAATTAGTACCCCGTAGGTCGGACGATGAAGACTCTTCAGAAGACGATTTTGGTGCCAAATTACAGTTCAAATTTAGTAGATTTATTAACTTATTCCTATGGCTAACTACTAGTATCGGTCTACTCGCTGCCATCGCAATCGCGATCGCTTTTTTCTATCCTGGCTGGGTTGAAAACATGCGCCACCAATTATTTCCAGATCGATCTTCGCAAACAGAGCTAAACAGCTCGAACGATTAGAGCTTGTAAAATCTAACCATACAGACAAGATCTGGCAATGGAGCTACATGAGTTGCTGCACATTCGCTGCTCTCTGGCACCCTATGCGCCCCGATCCCCCTCCAGTAGCTAAATGTTAGATTCAGCCCTTAGATCTAGAAATTGAGCAATAATGAGGACATAGGATCGACATTGACGATCTGACGCCCAACGTGCGAACGAGATCGCTACCCTACGGCTGAGGGATCGGTTAACAACCGATCGATATCCTCCAGTACTAAACACTCTATGTTTAACTTTTTCCAGTCAAAGAATAGCACTAAACCCCGACAGTTTGCCATCGGAGACGTTCACGGTCATTACGACGGGATGCTGCAACTGATTAATTTTTGTAAAATCTCACCAGAAGATCGGGTGTATTTTTTAGGCGACGTCATCGATCGCGGCCCCAAAAGCGCGCAGGTAGTCAAGTGGATTCGGGAGCGCAATTATCCCTGTCTGATGGGCAATCATGAAGTAATGTTATTGACATCACTCAATCATGGCAAGATCGATGAAATGTCCTTACGTCATTGGTTGCCCTCTGGGGGCGATACCACCTTGGAAAGCTATGGCGACGGCGGCATTCCCGAGGATGACATGAAATGGTTTGCCAGTCTGCCATCTTATCTCGATTTAGGCAATGTATTTCTAGTTCATGCGGGTGTCGATCCATTTCGATCGCTCGATAAGCAAAATAACGAACAATTTTGCTGGATTAGAGAAAAGTTTTTGAGCAATCAGTTTCCCTACTTTCCCGACAAAACCATCATTACCGGGCATACGATTACCTTCACACTCCCCGGCGTGAAACCCGGAGAAGTCGCTCAAGGCCCCGGCTGGCTGAATATCGAAACAGGTGCCTATCACCGCAAAAGCGGCTGGATGACCGCCCTAGACATTACCAATGCCCTGGTATACCAGGTCAATGTATTCTCCGGAAAACAGCGCAAACAACCACTCGATCGAGTCGTCAAAGTAGTCGAACCAAATCGGGTCAAGTTTTAATCGACCTCAGTTAGAGATGGGAGTTGGGAGTTGGGAGAGGATGTAGAGGATAGGCAATAGTTGCTTTACTTATGCCGTCGAGTACTAGAACAGGACGCTTGCATTTAAACTTTCTATTCAGTATCCACTACCTATAATAC
>NZ_PVWO01000745.1 GCF_003003845.1 Chamaesiphon polymorphus CCALA 037
GGGTGGATGGAAGCTTGCGTCTAAAAATTCACTATCCACTATCCACTATCCACTATCCACTAACCTCCAAACTTCTTACTCAAAGCAGCACGCGCTTGTTCGCGATCGTCGAAGTGAATTTTTTCGGTACCGAGGATTTGATAATCTTCGTGTCCTTTGCCTGCGATCAAGACGCCATCGCCTGGAGCTGCCATGGCAATGGCTTGGGCAATGGCTTGGGCGCGATCGGCAATGACTTCGACGCCTGTGGTGCGATCGATGCCAGCGACTACATCTTGCAGAATTCGGGCGGGATCTTCAGTCCGAGGGTTATCGGATGTTACCACCACTAGGTCGGCCAGTTCGGCGGCAATTTTGCCCATTTGGGGGCGTTTGGTGCGATCGCGATCGCCACCACAACCAAATACACAGATGACTTTACCATGGATGAAGGGACGCGCGGCGGTGAGGAGGCTTTCCAAACTATCGGGGGTGTGGGCGTAATCGACGATCGCGGTGATATCTTGCTGGGGCGATATTTGGACGCGTTCCATCCGTCCGGGTACGCCAGGAAAGTGCTCGATCGCGGCGACGATCGGTTCTAAGCTCATCCCCAGGTGTAAAGCAGTCCCCACCGCAGCTAAGAGGTTTTCGAGGTTGTAGTCGCCGACTAGGGGCGAGCTGAAACCGATTTCGCCTTGGGGTGTATGGAGTTTTCCGGTGACTCCGGTTTGACTGTATGCGAGTTCGCTCGTCCACAGATCGGCAGTCGGATCGGTGGTACTGTAGCTCCAGACTCGCTCGGCTGGAATTTGGGCGATTAAGCGTTTGCCATATTCATCATCGAGATTGACGATCGCGCGTCCGGTGAGATATTCGGGACTAAATAATAGGGCTTTAGCTTGGAAATAGCTCTCCATATTTTGGTGATAATCCAAGTGATCTTGAGTCAGGTTGGTAAATACGCCCACTTCAAACGGACAGCCCATGACGCGTCCTTGATCTAGAGCGTGAGAACTGACTTCCATTAGGGCAATTTTAGAGCCTGCGGCGAGGGCTTGGGCTAGTTGCTGTTGGAGATCGACGGCGAAGGGGGTGGTGTGGGTGGCTGTTTTTTGGTAGCCTTGCCAGCGGGTGTAGAGGGTGCCGAGCAGGGCGGTGGAAATGTTGGCTCGATCGAGTAGATATTCAATGATGTGGGTGGTGGTGGTTTTACCATTAGTACCCGTGACGCCGACCATTTTGAGGGTTTGGGCGGGGTGGCGGTAAAAGGTGCCAGCTAGAGCCGCACAGGCTGCTGTCATGTCTGTGGCGATCGCGATGCAGTTATCGGCAGTTGGTGGGTGAACTGCGGCTGCTGCGGGGGAAATTACGGCTCCGATGGCTCCTGCGGCGAGCGCGCCTTGCCAAAATTCACCGCCATCGACTCGCGTTCCGGGCATCCCGATGAATAAGTCGCCTGCGGTGCAAGCATGGGAGTTAGTTTTTAAGCCTGTTACTTCTAAATCTAAGTTGGGATGTTCGCTGGAGAGGTTAATTTGGCTTTGAGACAGAAGTTCGCGTAGTTTCATAGGGATGGTAAATGAAGAGGCTCGAAGCAGGGTGTTGGATTTAATTCTTACCCATTTTGCGAATATTGCTGTAAGATTTGCTGCACTTGGGGAACTCCAGCGCGAGGGGAAAACCTGGGGATGGTGCGTTCGGTGCCGTCAATTTGCCAACATAATACTGGGATCTCGTATTGATATCGATCGAACCAGTCGGGGTTGGTGGTGATTTCGCGAATTTCGAGGTGAATTTGGGGTTCGGTAATTTGTTCGAGTTTTTCTTGCAAGCCTTCGCAGAGGTGGCAGCCGATTTTGCTGTACAAAATTAAGTGCATGGGATTTGAGCGAAACGATCGAAGTTATTTAGTACAATACAATAGCTGGTGGCGATCGAGGTCTAATTTCCTATAGTGCTGGCAAAGGATAAGCAGTTGTTTGATGTGGGGTTTTCTGGTGCTAGGAGAACCCGGATCTGGGGGAGGCTTCCCCCAGACCCCCCGTTGAGGGGCAGGGTGCCGCCCCTCAAACTCCCCTGCACA
>NZ_PVWO01000196.1 GCF_003003845.1 Chamaesiphon polymorphus CCALA 037
CGATACCTGTCTAAATGTTATTTAGCAGCCAGATAAAAGTTTGGCAGTAGAAACATGGGGATGCTTGGGATCTTTAACCAAAGGCGGCTTATTTTTCTTCTCCTTACGAGGTTGTTTAAGAAAACGAGTTAAATTAACTTTCGAGGCTAAATCCTGGAGTAGCCGCACAAAATCAGTTACAGCAAAATCGCCAAAACACAGCCAAGCTGTTGGTGGCAGCGCAATCATCATGCCACGGTAAGTCCCCTGAATTTCATCAACAACATAGAAATCAGACAAGGATGCCTCAATTTTACCCACACCATGAACGCGCAGCTTTAGCCGCTCTTAAGGTAGCCAGTAGATTATAGGCAACTAACGCCAAGCTAAAACTGAACAGTGCAGCTTTGGGGTAAGCCAAAGTATTAATTTCGGCTTCAAAGTTTTGGGTGACGGTTAAAAATAACCGCTCCACCTGCCACCGTTCTCGGTACAATTGCATCACTATTTGAGCATTAGCCGCCGCGCTCGGCAAATTGGTCAGCACCACAATTTCCGCATCCCCATGTCGAGATGGTCTCTTCAATCGGAGCACAATCCGGCGTAATTTGAGAGTTTCATCTCCACGCGCAATCTCAATCGGTTGTGACCATAATTGACCACCCTCAACATCACCGCAGGCGGTCAATTCACCATGTGCTGTCCACGGCAAGTTCAGATGCTCTCGAATGACAAAGCTGGCTTGTCGATGGGAAATCCCCATCAGAAAGTCGAGCGTACACATATTCCGGTCAGCAATCCATAATTGGTTGGCTTTGACCGTCTCCACTACCTGTCCAAACAATCTTCGCTCTTGAGCATGTCCATCTTCACATGGAAAAATATCCACGGCCAGCCGTAATTGAGGATCTAGTACAACCAGTGATTTACCTGGTAACGGAGCTGCGCTCACCGATTGAAGCACTTTCAACCGTCGTTGTGTGGCGGCTAACGCATTACCATCCAAAATTCGTACTTCATAGCCAGGTAGCAATGGTGCTGCGGCTCCCCCCATCTGTTTGATTAATCCTTCTAATTCGCTGGCAGTTTCTCGCAATAACCCCGCACTAACTGCTGTTTCGACCCCATTTAGTTTGCTGTACACTGCTCCTCTGGTCACATTCACTGCTTGCGCTTTGTATGCTGCATTCACTGATGGATGGATGCCACATACGACCAAACTCATCAGGTTCACTAACTCGGAAAACATCAGTTCTCTCTGATACTGCAATTTTCCATGCCGCGCAAAGATCTCATCTAGTTTTTCTGGCTGTAAGATTCGCTCCATTACTCCTCGCATCATCACGCTCATCGGGCTATGTTGAACAAAAGCCTCGAATATACTCTCTAACATCTTCTGCTACCGTGTGAATGTACCTTCTCACGGTAGCTTCTGCCAATTTTATTTCGCCCAGATTTAACATTTAGACAGGTATCGCCTAACACCTAAGACCTAACACCTATTTAACTGTCGGTACTAGCAAAATCACTGCTGCACCAGTTGGTTGCTGCTGGAGATCTTTGGCCAGATCTGCGGCAATATAACCATTGAGTGTCAAGGTGGTAGAAGATTGAATTACTTGTTTGGGAATTAAAACTACTCCTTGACGATCGGTTTTACCCTCCCAATTTTTGGTATTAGTCGGACAAGGTGTGGTGACACATCTAATGCCATTATTGCTATAAACTTGAGTCGATCGATCGGCGATCGGTTTATAGGTAGATCTATCTAAAATTAACAATTCGATCGCTTCTGTCGCCCCACCACTCGTCGCCGTAGGTTGAGCCTGAACTGGTAGCAGCAAAGAATTAGCCAGCATACCCAAACTCAAACATTTACCCAAAGTTAACAACGTTTGCCTAAACACGGTCTGTATCCTAATACTATCTATATTTTAGACTACAAATCGAGCGAAGGAGTTTCCGAAAAAGAGGTAGTGGGTAGGCTTTAGGCTTTAGGCTTTAGGTTTGCTGACTTATTGACTTGTTGACAAGTACAGGACAATCGTATTCTTACCAATTACTCATCCACCCATCCACCCATCTACCCATCTACCCATCCACCCATCCACTAGTTAAAGATCGTTATCCAGTCACAGCCGAAAGCAAAATGTTGAGCTATGCTGGTGATACTAATTAAAAAAATGAGCGATCGCGGTATATGCGGAAACTGTTAATCTTGTGCTTATTTTGTCTGGGCATAGGGTTTGCCATATCTAACTTCCAAGGATTGGCAACCAAAGGAGAATTTGACTCCCTAGTTATTGACTTTAAAGAGAATATTCCTGCTAGAGAAATAGAAAACCAATTGCTGCGATTGGGTACCGAATATCAAATCGCCCCACGTCTGAATAGTCAATTTTCTCAGGCCGAACATACATATACCGTCAAAGGCGATCGCGCATTACTCGACAAACTCCGCGCATCGAGCCTGAGCCAAGATACAGAAGCGATCGAGCCAAACTACATCTATAGCATTCCCCCAGAGACGCTGGCAAAGGATCTCGATGCGATCGATCCCAACCAAACCTACAATGCCACGACCGCACCCAACGACCCTCAATACAGTAAGCAGTGGCACTTACACAATATCAATATCGAACAAGCTTGGGCAGAAAATCGCGGTAAAGGGATCGTCGTCGCCGTCATCGATACAGGCGTCAGCAAAGTTCCCGACTTAGACCAAACCGAATTTGTCGAAGGTTATGATTTTGTCAACGATAAAGTCAATGCCGACGATGACAACGGACACGGTACGCACGTAGCGGGTACTGTCGCCCAATCTACCAACAATAACTACGGTGTTGCTGGAGTTGCTTATGAAGCCAAAATCATGCCCCTCAAGGTCTTATCAGCCGCAGGTGGGGGCACGATTACCGATATCGCCGAAGCAATTCGATTTGCCGCCGATAACAAAGCCGATGTCATCAACATGAGTCTCGGTGGTGGTGGCGAAAGTCAAGTCATGAAAGAGGCGATCGAATACGCTTACAACAAGGGTGTTGTCATTGTTGCCGCTGCTGGTAATGAAAATAATAACTCCGCTTCTTATCCCGCTCGCTATGCCCGCGTCATCAGCGTTGCCGCGATCGATGCTAAAGGTGAGAAAGCCGAATTTTCTAACTATGGTGCTGGTGTAGATATTTCCGCTCCTGGTGGCGGACACGGCACCAAAATCTGGCAAGAAACGATCGATCCAGAGACGAACCAGCCGATTATTTCTGGATTCCAAGGTACGAGTATGGCAGCTCCCCACGTCGCTGGGGTCGCGGCTTTAATTAAATCTACAGGCGTCACCGCTCCCGATGAAGTCTTAGCGGTTTTACAACAATCCGTCCGCAAGATCGAAGTCGATCCGCAAAATTATTACGGTGCGGGACATTTAGACGCATCCGCCGCCGTCAAACTCGCTCAAAAAGGTAAGATCACCTTTAATGATTTCTTCCGCTGGTTGCGCGATAATGGTTATCTCAACCTCCGGTTCTGGATCGATGGTGGTGCGGTCGCCTTATTGCCAAAAGTTGCCATGGTACTAGGTTCTTACCTGCTGGCTTTCTTAATTCGCAATTACCTTCCCTTTGGGTTGCCACTATTTAGCGGGTTGATTGCTGGCAGCAGTGGGTTGTTTTTCCTTAAAGGATTATATATATTCGATCTACCACAAGCACCATTTCGAGTCCTGGGCAGTTCGATTCCAGAATTGGGTAATGCGATCGCAGGTAACAGTATTTTAAATCCAGTGTTCGCAAGTGTCCTAATTCCGCTACTATTACTTGTGGTCTGTTGGTCGGTTCCTTCAGCAAAATCGTTTGCAGTGGGGACTAGTCTGGGTGTAGCAGCTTGTCTATTGGTGAGCGCGGTAATCGCTCCCCATGTCTGGTTATTAGGCGATGGCGGGCTGGCCCGTGGTTTCTTGGTAGTGAATGGGTTGTTGTGTTTTGGTTTAGCAAGGTTCGCGGCGAGAGGAGATTCGCAAACAGTATGATTACAGCGATCGGTGGAATTGAACATAGAGGTTTTGGCACTGGTGCTTGGGCATTAGTAGCTGAGGATGGGACTACTTACGAGTTGCTAGATTGTCCGCGCGATCTGCGTCAGGCAGGATTGCACGTCAAGGTTCAAGGCACGTTAAATGACGATGTGATGACCCTGGCAATGATTGGTAAGGTCTTAAATGTCAATTCGTTTGAAATTTTGGAAAAGCCCTCCTCGGTCGAGTAATGACGATGCGATCGACCCTCGCCACGCTCGGTAAGGTCTTAAATGTCAATTCTTTTGAGATTTTGGAAAATCCATCTTCAGTGGCATAAATTCCTCCAAACCCTCATCGAAACCCGACTTTCTATGAAGTCGGGTTTTTGTATTGGTAGTTGAGTTGAAACGATCTTTCGATCGAAAAGGGTGAAAAAGAGATCGATCGTGTGCTAAAATACGGTGTTTGGACTCTAAATATAAACTCTTCAACGCTCTCAGACGAGACGAATAGAGATATGTAGGTGTAAGCGACACATTATTAGCCGATCTACTTTGGTCAACATGCGCGTACATTTACAGGAGGCAAAGTAATTACGGAGAAAAAACCACTAGGATAATTTATTGCATGGTCAGTCAGAAAACAACCTCTACAGATATCGGCTTCACTCTCGACGATTTCGCAGCCCTTCTCGACAAATACGATTACCACTTTAGCCCGGGAGATGTCGTCGCTGGTACCGTATTTAGTCTGGAGCCAAGGGGTGCCCTGATTGACATTGGCGCGAAGACCGCTGCCTACATCCCGATTCAGGAGATGTCTATTAACCGTGTAGATGCCCCTGAAGAGGTACTGCAATCCAACGAAACCCGCGAATTTTTCATCCTCACCGATGAAAACGAAGACGGTCAACTTACCCTCTCCATCCGCCGGATCGAGTACATGCGCGCCTGGGAACGGGTTCGCCAACTCCAAGCCGAAGATGCGACAGTTCGCTCTCAAGTATTTGCGACCAACCGTGGTGGTGCATTAGTCCGCATTGAAGGACTGCGCGGATTTATTCCCGGATCGCACATCAGCACCCGCAAAGCCAAAGAAGAATTAGTTAACGAAGAACTCCCCCTCAAGTTCCTCGAAGTAGACGAAGATCGTAACCGTTTGGTACTGAGCCACCGTCGCGCGCTCGTCGAACGGAAGATGAATCGCCTAGAAGTTGGCGAAGTCGTGATCGGTTCGGTACGTGGCATCAAACCTTACGGTGCCTTCATCGACATCGGTGGCGTCAGCGGATTGCTCCACATTTCCGAGATTTCCCACGACCACATCGACACGCCACACAGCGTTTTCAATGTCAACGATGAAGTCAAAGTAATGATCATCGATCTCGACGCCGAACGCGGACGGATCTCGCTCTCGACTAAGCAATTGGAACCAGAACCAGGCGACATGATCAAAAATCGAGATCGCGTCTATGAAATGGCCGACGAAATGGCAGCTAAATATCGTGAGATGTTACTAGCTAAAGCCTCCGGTCAACCCTTAGAATCGATCGAGCTACCTGGTGCTAAAGCTGAAGCCATTCCCGATGTCGTTGAAGAAGAAATTCCTTCCGCCATCGATGATGACGAAGAAGTTGCAGCAACCTAGATCCATTTCTAGACCTAGTGATTAGAATAAAGAGAGGGCTAGTCCCTCTTTTTATTAAACTCTAATCGAGATTTACAAGATTTAAGGATTTACAGGATGAAGTTATCTGCACTAATCTTCCTCCCAACTCCCAACTCCCAACTCCCAACTAATTAAACTATGCCTCCCCGTTGGCCGCGCGAACCCGATCGAAACGACCCTGCATTCCGTAAACTAGATGACAGAATGACATTTGCCTTTCATGTCGCTCTATTTTCAGCATCCAACTCTGGACTATGGTTTTTTAAGATTTTCCAAAGAGCTGACTGGAGCTGGGCTGTATGGGTAACTGGAGTCTGGGCGACGATCCTGTTCGCACACGCTTTGTATATCTTCACCATTGCTAATTACTCCCCTAATACCGATGGCTAACAATCAACAAATCGAAGATCTAGCAGCAGAAATCGGCGATAAAGTCTATATCGATGTCGCCAAGTGGCACCTTTACCTCAAAGATGCCAAACTCCACACCACATTAGCCGAGCAAGTCTATCCATTACTGAATAACGGCTTAAACGGTACCAAACTCACCGAAATTCTCACGAATATCTCGATCGATCTTGGCGGTGGCAGACAAAAAACATCCCTGCTCAATCTCATCCCCGTCACCGCTCAAGCACGTCTCATGGACGTCCTTCAAGACTACGAGCGAGATATGTAGATATTATTGAGGGATATCTGACTGTTGGTAGAGCGATAGCGATACCCAACCTACCAACTATCGACCGATCGAAACTAGTCTGAAGGCATCGTTGAGGCTACGGAGATGTGAAACTCACCACGAGAAACATACTGTAGCTCAAAATTTACGATCGTTCTTTGATTGTCAGCAAAGAATTTGTCTTTGCGTTGGATTAATTCATCAACCAAATTTTTTC
Organism: Chamaesiphon polymorphus CCALA 037; assembly: GCF_003003845.1. Classification (GTDB taxonomy): domain Bacteria; phylum Cyanobacteriota; class Cyanobacteriia; order Cyanobacteriales; family Chamaesiphonaceae; genus Chamaesiphon; species Chamaesiphon polymorphus. Next base: position 6,556 of record NZ_PVWO01000196.1, read on the forward strand.
CAAACGTAATGTCTTCTGGATCTGAACCTGGCATTATCGCGGCAAATGCTTCGTTTAGCATCTCGATTCTTTCTTCCTTCGGCATGAGAGCGATATTCCAAGCTAAGACTCCCATTGACAATAACATCTGGAGTCCGTGTTTGTTGAGCGTGTCATCGTTATATGGTTCGACGAAATCTTCCAGAACTTCTGACATCTTGACGATTTCGCCTTGATTCATCACCAGCTTGACATCTCGACCATAGCTGCGATTTACTTTCTTTTTCAACTTGTCGAAAGATCGCTCGCTAGCATTTGCCCACTGCTGTTGTAGTAGGATTTCGCTAAATCCCTTGGGTTTCTTAGCCATTGTTATTTGCTCCTTCTTTGCTAAGCGATTTCTCTTTCCTATTGACTTTGCAGACAATCGCTAGAACAATATTAATTTCTAATCTCTATTCTCTCAAACAATGATCGATCTAGTAGACATCAAACGTGATATTAACACCCTGACCGATCGCCTGGGCAAGACCCAGCAATATCTTTGACGTCCCCGCACTGACGGCCAAAATTCAAGACTTAGAGCAAGTCGCCGCCCAGCCAGAGTTTTGGGATAACCAAAATGTGGCTCAAGCTGCGATGCAAGAACTTAACGATTACAAATCTCACTTAGAGCAGTTTCAACACTGGCAAAGCAGTGTTGCCGACGCCCAAACCGCCCTAGAACTGCTCGAACTCGAACCAGACGAGGCTTTGTACCAAGAAGCCAAACAGAACCTTTCCCAGATGAGTATAGAACTCGATCGATGGGAATTAGAACAGCTATTATCGGGAACGTATGATGCGAAGGGGGCAATACTCACTATCAACGCTGGTGCCGGGGGCACGGATGCCCAGGACTGGGCTGAGATGCTCTTGCGGATGTATACCCGTTGGGCGGAAGATCGCAAATACAAAGTCCAACTTGCCGAAATCTCCGAAGGAGAAGAAGCCGGACTAAAATCCGCCACCCTGGAAATTGAAGGTAAATATGCCTACGGCTACCTCCGCAGCGAGAAAGGCACCCACCGCTTAGTCAGAATTTCGCCCTTTAATGCCAATGACAAACGGCAGACGAGTTTTGCAGGCGTGGAAGTGATGCCGCTGATCGATAACTCCGTGCAACTCGATATCCCCGACACCGATTTGGAAATCACTACCACCCGTGCGGGCGGTAAAGGCGGACAAAACGTCAACAAGGTAGAAACAGCCGTGCGGATCGTTCACAAGCCGACAGGCGTCGCCGTGCGGTGTACTCAAGAACGCAGTCAGCTTCAGAATAAAGAGAAAGCTCTAGTTATTCTCAAAGCGAAATTACTAATTATCGCCCAAGAGCAAAAAACCAAAGAAATCGCTGAAATTCGCGGCGATATGGTCGAAGCTGCCTGGGGTCAGCAAATCCGCAACTACGTTTTTCATCCCTATCAAATGGTGAAAGATCTTCGCACGAGTGTGGAAACAACCGCCGTGGGTGATGTGATGAATGGCGAAATCGATGAGTTTATCGAAGCTTATTTACGCCAGGAAAATATGATGGTGAATGAGTAGTTAGCCCGATCGAATAACTGTGAACTACAGAACCCCAACTTCTCAAAGAAGTCGGGGTTCTGAATCCATGAAAATATTGGCGATCTTTAGAAAATTTGTCGATCTATCTGTGTCGATTTATCTTACTGTTATGTGCGATCGATAAATTTGATTCGATAGGCACAAATACTCACTCAAAGTCTAGAAATAATATATCGTTATATTCCCAAACTATGTCTAAATAAAATGTATCATTCTGATAGCCAGTAATAAAGTTACTTCCCATAGAAATCGAGCCATAATCATCATAGCAATTACCTTGGATCTTTTGCTCGAAAGTGCCTAATCCTGGATAAGCTAAAAGTAATTTCCAAAATGCACTTGAGACGATCGATTGATGTTTTAAATCCGTGAAACAAGAGAATTCAAGATACGATTGAAGATTGTACTCAATACAGGAAAAAGGATGTGCAGAAGCTAATTCTCGGGAATCATTGAAGGTAACAGCTAAAAAAGAAAAGTCTGGTAGCCCATAACGCCAATCGATTGTGGGTGGATAATATTGAAACAGGTCTAAAATTTTAGCATGAACCCAAATTGCATCACCTGAAGATGATGAATTGACAAAGCCTTCCTCCTTAAAAAATCGAGCGAACCGAGGACAAATTTCAGTCAGTCGATCTCCATTACTGTTAAGATATTCTTCGAGAGAAATATCTGAGTCGATGTCGGATTCTTCGAGTTCTGGGAAAAATTCATAAAATGCTGGAATTATGATGATATTATCGATACAGGCTGGTTCTCCAGCAACTCCATATAATGCCATCTCTTCCAACAAAACACAATTCATAAATAGTCGATATTTTTTTAAACGGTAGGCATTCATCAAAAAGCCCGATCGAATTCGATCGGGCTTTGTCAAATACTCTGATTTAAACTATTTAGGATTAGATTGAGGCGCAGCATTGCTAGCTGTTGCTTTATCACCAACTTGGCGAGGAACTTCAACGCCAACTTCTTCTAGTACGACAGTCGGAGTTATACCTTGTTGGCCTTCGACTCGTTTGACTAAAACTGCACCATTTGCCACGCGATCGCCAACATCGATATAGCGACTGAATGATTCGTTTGGTAATTTAACGATAACTTGAGTTCTGCCGTCTACCTCAATTACTCCAGATATTTCTACTGCCATTGCTTGTAACGGTTTTTCGGCAACTTTTTCTGTTCTAGCCGCAATTGTCGTTCCGTTAGATGTGCTAGAGGGAGTAGCACCGATATTTGTAGGGCGCAGGACATTATTATTTTTGGCAACTTTAGTGCCTACTGGGCGCAGTGCATTATTGTTACTAGCTTTATTGTTGCTGGCAATTTTGCCGCCTGCGGGAGATTTTGCCGCATTATTTGGTTTAATGGCAACGGTAATTTTGGGTAAAGCTCTATTGATTCCAGTTCTAGGAATCGAGGAAACCGATCCATCGCGAGTAATGCTGCCTTCTGGGGAAGTCGAACCTTTGCTTGCAATTCGTTTGCCAGAAACTTTAGTTGTTCTAGGTGAAGTTGAGGCGACTTTGATGGTGGGGAGGGATTTATTGACCCCAGATTTGATGGTAGAGGAATTGGAGGCGATCGAAGCAGATCCTGGTTTGCCAATTACTTGACCGAACTCATCTATTTTATCGGGAGGCGTAACTGGTTGTAGCGAAAGTGTCGCAAATGGATCGGGGCGACCTTTGGAGACGGTTTTAGCCCAGCTTTCGCCTTCGGTAGACGTAATTAAACC
>NZ_PVWO01000746.1 GCF_003003845.1 Chamaesiphon polymorphus CCALA 037
ATCCACCCCTCTCCCCACCTCATTGTGCTTCTTCAATCTCTAAAAGGCTAACAATCACTCCCGCGATCGGAATTGCTAAGAAGACGCCGAGTACTCCCGACACTCGCGTCCCCACTAGCAGCGCAAAAAATACCACTACAGGATTGAGATGCACCGTACTTTGCATCACCCGTGGCGACACAAAATTATCTTGTAACTGTTGGAGCACCACACAAATTGCAAATACCTTGAGTGCCGTCAGCCAACCGCTTTGAACCAAAATAATCAAGCAGACAAAGCTCCCACCTAAAGTTGCCCCAATCCCCGGAATTAAGTCAAATACTCCAATCGTTACGGCTAGTAAAAATGAAAATGGGATTTGAAACACTACAAATACTAGAAATGTAGCGACACTGAGAAGAAACGAAATCAGCAATTGTCCGCGCAAAAATCCAACAAAATTTTTCTGCACGGCGATCGCCACTCGACTGCGATGCCGCTCGGGGACTAGTTTTAGCACGAGTTGCCAGAGCTTGGCACCATCGATGAGCATGAAAAAGGCAATGACAATGACAATGATACAAGTGACATAATTTTGGAGCAGAACGGGCACAGAATTTACCGCCCAATTTAAGCCAAATTCAAATGCCGTGCGAATCTGATCGGAAATCGCATCTAAATCTAGCTTAATATTGGCGGCTGTTAGCGTACTCTGAAACCGATCGAGTGGATTGTCGGCGCGATTGAAGGACTGGAGTAGTAATGTCGCCAATTGTTGAATTTGATTACTCAATGTCAACCCGATGGCGATCGCCAGCACGACGATCGTCAGCAGGCTCAAGGCAATCACCATGCCTAGCGCAATATTTCGACCCACAAATCGCTGGAAATAGGACAGTGGATAATTTAGCAACAGTGCCAAAATTGACGAAAACGCAAATACAAAAATTACGTACTCAAAATATTGAAATAATGTAACACCCGCCCATCCCGCACAAAAAAACAGTAAAAAGCGCACGAGGGTATTGGTACCGATTTGATGTCCTAGATGTCGATGAATCGGTGGTTCTGGCTCTTTGTCCACAGTGGTTCGTGCTCCTTGGATGATACTCGATCGCGGATCTTGTCGTTTGCCAAGTTTGTGCGGCAAATCCAAAGGCGATCGCCACAAGATTGTCTAACAGTTACGACTAACTTAGCAAATTTGAGGATCTCACCGCTGCCAACCGCCTCCAAACAATAATACTTTCAATCGATCGGTATCTTTGCAATCGAAACCTTGAAAAGTCGGCAGAGAAAAATTGGGATTGAAAATTAACCACTCATGAAACCGAACATCGAGAAATCATCAGCATTTAAGATCGACTGCTTCATCATCTTGGTGGCAATCGACACCTTAATTACCCAAAGAGCGAAGACCGCACCGTGGATAGAAGATGGAGCTGAGGTACTAGCCAAGATCGTAGCTGTGATTTTGGTTATCCCGATCGCATCGATATTGGGCTTTTTTACAGTCGAACCCGATCGGGTAGTCGTGTGAATCCTCTCTCACCTCGCCTACGCCAGGTTTTTATTACGCCTAGACCAGTAATTCGATCGGATTTTAGAAAAGTGATCGGCGGATGACTTGAGAAGTATCAACGCCCAAATCGAATATTTGCTTGCCAATGCTGTCAAAAAATCCGGTCGATCGCAAAAACCTATAAATTCACCCGATCTGAATGATGATGCCGAATCTACTTCATAAGGAATCTCTATCGATCGCCCACAGTCCCCCACGACAGCCGATTTCCTTCAGGGAAATCGCGATCTTTTCAATTCCACGATTGCCATCTAACCGCTTTGCTTCGTTAATAGCTCTAAATTTTGGTCGCAATTGACTCTTTGCTATCTATAACCGACTAATTTTCACGAGTAATTACTTGCAAACACTTACCCAGAGCCACATTTAAAGGCTAATTATCATCAGTGGTGAAAGAATTTTAAAAAAAGAGTTGACAAACCCATTCAGGCAGGATATATTAGTAAAGCGGTCGAGGGAAACAGCGACACGGAAACGGCGAAAGCCGC
>NZ_PVWO01000747.1 GCF_003003845.1 Chamaesiphon polymorphus CCALA 037
ATCAGGACGCCGAACCAACCGACGTAGATGCGGTTTTCGGTGGAGGTTACCCAGCTACAGAAGCGTTCCCAGATGTTAGCTTCTTGGGTGCGTTGTAAGGTTGTGGTCATTGTTTTATGATTGCTTGTGTTCCTGGTGGAACGGAATGTTTTATGGATATGCCCTTAAGTTAACGTCTTTGTTAAGGTTTGTAAATCTTTCTCAGGTTTGCAGAGCTGATGACTCTTATCAGCTTTTGTTATGTCTGTCGTGTGACTGAGACTGGGTATACTTCATAAGAGATGACGAAGATCGAAATACTACCCTAATTACTAAATATGGCTGTCACCCAAAGAGTTTGTATTGTCGGTTTAGAAGAACATGAAGTCAGCGAGATCCAGTCTGCGCTAGAGTTTGGTATTGGGATAGTCGCCCATCAAGCTTTACCTCAGATCGTCGTTAGAGATGGCAAGCTGTTGGTAGCATCTCGCCAGAAACCTGGCTTAGTCGAGGTCACGCGAGTGGTATTTCATGGTATCTATGAAGACGATCTCGAATTTCTGGCTGCATTAGCATTGTGGGGTGGGTCTTGTTTGCCCAGTCCGCGCGGGATGATGGATCTGCGGTTGCGTTTACCAGGACTAGTACGCGCCCTCGAACATACACGCTTTGGGTTGCCCTTGAGAGGATATGCTTCGCCAAAAGCCGAATATCATACCGAAACCGAACGAGTTGCTAAATGGGGTAACTGGCATTGTGGCAAGAACAAAGAACGATTTGAAGGCATCTGGCAAAGTGAAGATCCTTGTATCGTCGAAGCTTTTATCCCCGGACAATCGGTACGCATCGTCCTGATTGGTGACAAGTACTGGCAGATAAAATTAGAAGGGGATAGTTGGCTCAAGTCTATTCACGCTCCTAATGCTAATTTTATGGAGATCGATCGAGAGTTATTAGCAGATACCAAAAATATTGCTAAAGCTTTCGGCTTAGAACTTATCGCCAACGATTATATCGTGACCGATCGAGGTACCAAGCATTTGCTCGAAGTCAATCACGTTCCTAATGTCAGTCGTTTTCCTGAGATTTGGGCAGCGTATCGAGACTACACGACAGCATGGATTAATCGATCGGTATTGACTGTTATTTAATAACCTGAACCAATAAACTATTCAAATCTAGAATACCCGGAGCTAAAAAAATGAACGATCGAGATCTAGAATGCCCCGGAATCGGAACGCTGCGCTACGAAAAAGAGTATGACTGGTATAAAGGAAAACTTAAAATTCAACAATCGGATATTTCGATTCAGCTTTCAACTGATGCAGAAAATTCCGTAGCCTCTGCACTTAAAAGGGCTAGCAATTTTGTCGGAGAGGTAGAAAATTATGCTCGGTTAGCAAAAGAGTACGCGGCTGAATGTTTGCTCCAAATCAAGAATGAGAACTGGATTGATGATGAAGATGAAGAGCCATTAACACCCGAACAATTCCAGCAAAGAATGACACTTGAGTCGATCTCGATCGATGCAGATGGTGAAGTATCTTTTTACCACAATGATGGCGATTTGTTTTGGGGGCACTGTATTTTAGTGACTATGAATAGTGAAAATCTTTTTATTGGTGCTGAAACTGCGGGCTGAGACGATCGATACCGATTAAAGACATTACAATCGTGGATGTCTGATGCTGGGGCAGATTTGAGTAAAATCGGTTGGTACGGCAGCCCGATCGGTTTTCCCTATGCTTTTAAGTATTTGTGGTCGCCATTACTCGATCGATAGAACTGGCTTCACTCGATCGATAGAACTGGCTTCACTCAGTCAATAGATCGATGACACTAGCGATTGTTAAACACTTATTTATCTTGTCTGGAAATAGCATCTTCAGGACTATTCGTATTCCAAGGTGCCATGAAAAACAGCATCACCATTCCTGGTAGTGCTATTGCTAATGTAACTAAAAAGAATCCTCCCCAGCCAGTTAATCCAGCCACGTCAGTTCCAACTCCAAGCTTAGTTGCCAGTTCCCCCGCTGCTGTTCCAGCAACTAGATCTCGACCTACCGC
>NZ_PVWO01000197.1 GCF_003003845.1 Chamaesiphon polymorphus CCALA 037
GCAGATGCATCACGGGCTGTTCGGCACTAACTCGTACTGTTTAACAATAACTTAAGTCCCAGTCGCTCGATTCTTCTCCGAAGACGCTATGCGAACGAGTCAATCTAATCTGAGCTAAGGCGACAATCGTCGGGATAATGCGACCGTAATTAGTCGAAATCGATCTCCAGCCCAAATCTGCAAAAAACCAGCCCCACATGGCTGGCCCTAAAATGGTAAACACACCGCGTACAGCCACCTGCTGGGTCGCTGAAAGCATCATGCCGCGTTTAGCCATATATAGAGATATGTAGCTTTGCAGTTGGCTGGTAGCGGCCAATCCGCCCCGAATCAGGGTTTGTTTGGCAACTTCGTAGCTGGCAAAATGAAATGCAAATTGACGGGCGATTTGATGGAGTACCAATGGTTTGAGCACCGAACTAACCACGATCGCGCTACTGCCCTTTAAAATTAGTTTGATCGGGTCGTGTTGAATGTGAGCGGGTAAGGGCTGGTCGAAGCGGGTATTTGCCAAAGATTTCTGGACTCTGAGCGTCAGCGCATCGCGATCTCCAGACGGTAGCTTATGCCAACTTTTACCCATTAAATGCAGAAAGACTTCCGCTTCTAAATCGGTGGTACTGAGCTGATTGGAATAAGGAATTTTGAGATATCTACACACCTGTACCAATGTCTGACGGTAGCTGACAGCATGAGTCCGTCCTTGCAAGACAGTAATCCCATCCGCTGCCAAAAACCGAAAGCGATCTTCGATCGAATCTAGCCAGATGTCCCGATCTTGACTCTGAATTTCTACCAAGTCTGGGGTACGCACGTAGTCTAGAGGATTGAACTTACGGCTAAAGAGAATCCTGGTTAATTGTTGTAGTTCGTCTTCGGTCGCCAATTCTAATGCCGTTCGTAACTCATCCACAACAACTTCCTCCCACACTCGTGCTGCTCGTCCTTCCACCCTCTAGTGTACCGCACCATTCCCAAAAAACATTGGACGCCCATCACTAGCGATCGATTAACTTAATCTAAGTTGCTATTTAATAGCCAGATAATTAGACAACGACTGGAAGTCGTTGCTTGTGATGCGAAGTCCGCCTACGCGGACTGATTAACTAGTCCGCGTAGGCGGACTTCGCATCACTAGGAGCGGTTTCTAACCGCTTATGCGATTTTTAACTGATTGGTGGTAGCTCCTTAATCGTGGCTTTGCGAGTGGGGATATCTATATTAGCTACAAACCGCTTGCTCCCTGATGTGTAAATTACTACACGTCGATCGATTCCCAGCCGTGAAACTAATAAAATTCGATCGATATCCTTAATGACTTCCGTATAATTTGCCCCAGAAACATCAGAAATTCCGATTTCTTTGCGGTCTAATTTACTGAGTAGTTTATCGGCATCTGTATCTGCTACAGCCCGAACATACCAGAGTGTTTTGACTGTTTTAATCCCATTTGCACCATTCATCGGATTGGGGTTTGACTTGCTAGGTGGGACAGGTTCGCCAATTTGCTCTAGCTCTATAATCCGGGAGCTATTGTTGGTGAGTAATTTACCCGCTGACAAGTTATCTCGATGCACGAACATATAGTTACGAATATCCAGTTCGCCATAGTCGTTGCGCTCGCTATAACTACCAGATTTAATCTGTTTGAGAATGCTTTGACGCTCTCGATCTGCTACATAAATCGGTGCATAGAGATACGGGGTACCATTAAGTTGCTCGAACTGGTTCATCCACACATCTTTAGGCGCGGCTAATGGCACCGGATTAGTACTGACAGCAACTTCAGGATTGTTAGTAGCACTCACTTGGGGCTTACTACAACCCGCTAACGTCAACACAATTCCTAATAAACCGATTGGCCACCATTGTTTTAACATTGACACTACTCACACGTATATTACTCCTGAGTTTGTCTACAATTTGGTAGTTCTTAATTCCGTAGGAGTTGGGAGTTGGGAGTTGGGAGTTGGGAGCGGGGAGCAGGTGGAGAGAGAATTGTTCTGTTACCCATTACCCATTACCCATTACCCATCCACCCATCCACTCATCCACCCATCCACTCATCCACCCATCCACCCATCCACCCATCCACCCTTTCAACTAGCACAAAAATACCACAAGCGTGCCAAAACTCTCTATCATAGAGTCTAGGTCAACTCTACCCAGCGATCGATCGTGATACCTCTGCAACTATCTCTCAAAAACTTTCTCAGCTATAGCGAAGCCAGTTTAGATTTTACAGGGCTGCATACCGCTTGTATTTGCGGTGCCAATGGTGCGGGGAAGTCTTCGCTCTTAGAAGGGATTACTTGGGCAATTTGGGGTGAGTGTCGCGCGGTGAGTGAAGATGACGCGATTAGTAATGGTGCGATGGACGTGCGGGTGGATTTTACCTTCATGATGCACGGCGAGACTTGTCGGATTATTCGCTCTCGCCAACGCGATAGTACTGGCGGGTTAGAATTTCAGATTCAGACGAGTGGCGGACAATTTCGGACGCTAACTCAAAAGGGAATTCGATCGACACAAGCCTTAATCGATGATTATCTCAAAATCGATTACGATACGTTTATTAATTCTGCCTATTTACGACAGGGTAAAGCTGATGAGTTCATGCTTAAAAAGCCAACCGATCGCAAGCAGATTTTAGCAGATTTATTGAAGCTCGATCGCTACGAGCAATTAGCCGATCGAGCTAAGGATACGGCGAAACAGTTTAAGCTTCAGGCGGAGGTATTGACGGAGAATTTAGCCGAAGCTGAGTTGCAATTAGCCCAAATTGATGGGATTACCGAGCAACGCGATACCGTCAAAGTCGAGATCGATCGATTGCAACAGCTACAAGTGCTTGAGGAACAAGAATTAGAAAGTTTTAAAACGATCGCCAGACAGCGAGAAACTTGGCAACAGCAATTAATTTGGGAGCAAAAACGCGATCGCGAATTAATTCAAGCCGCCACCCAGATCCAAGCCGATCTTCAGTTGCTAAATACCGATAAGAATCGTCTGGATAGTCTCTTAATTCGATCGGATGAGATTTCAGTCGCTTATCAAGCTTATCAAGCTCTACAGCAGCAAGTAGCAGTCCTCGATCGCCAATTTGATACTTACCAACAAAGCCAACTCAAGCAGCAACAATTACAACAACAACTAGAGCGACAAACTCAAGAGTTGCAACTAACTCTCGGTAGAAGTCAAGCCGAATTAGCATTAGTCATTCAACAACAACAAGAATTAGCTACCACGCTAGCCACTGCTGGCGATGTTACCAAAGCGATCGCTCAATTGCAATTATGTCGTCAGCGCGTAACAGAATTGGATCGCTTGCAAGCAGAAGTATTACCGCTCCAACAAGAACGAGTAGTGTTGACGGGTAAAATCGATCGAGAGGCGGCTAAAATTCAGGCGAAACTCAACGAGTTAATCCTCAGAGAGCAGCAGATAAAAATTAAAACTAACGAACGTCCGCAATTAATCGATCGCCTAAATTTGCTCGATACTCAGATTACCGAACTGGACAATAAAAAGGTCTATCAGAAACGGATCGAAGAAAAAGGATTGGTTAAAAAAGAGAATATTCAGCGGTTAGATGCCGATGTGCGTAATTATCAAAAACAATTAGTAGAACTCGATCGCAAGTTAGAATTATTAGAAGTCCCTGATGCTAGTTGTCCGGTATGCGATCGACCTTTAGATGAAAATCACTGGGAGCATGTCTTAACTAGTGCCAAAAGCGAACGCGAAAATATCGATCGCCAGATTTCAGCAGCGCAAGAAGAACATTCTTTATATGTCCGCGAACGTGAAGATCTAATCGCTCAATACAAGCAGCTAAATCGCGAACTAGCCGGATCGGAAAATCTACGCGAACAACGCGGTAAACTCCAAGCTCAGTTAGATTCGATCGCCGAATTGCAAGTCAATCTTGACGAAATTGCGATCGAGAAATCGCAAATCGAACTCGCCATCGAGTCTAAAAGTTATGCCAGCGAATTGCAAACCGAACTTGCAGGACTATTAATTCAACTAGAAGCAACTAACTATAGCGAACAGAGTCACGCTCTGGCTAGAGGTGAAGTTGATAAATTACGCTGGGCGGAAGTCAAGCAAGAACGCATTAGAGAAGCCGAGCGCAAGCAGCAACAATCGATCGAGCGCAAAGAACGATTGGAAATTGAGATCGCCGCGATCGAGGAAAATATTAATTCACTGCAAACTAATTCAGATCTAAAGTTAGAATTAGAAGCCGTAATTCACGAGATCGAAGCGTTGGGATACGATCGCAATCATCACAACCAAATTACGACTACCTTGCGCGAATCTCAATCGATTCAACTGCAATATCAAGAACTCCAACAAGCCAAACAAACTCAGCCCCAACTAATAGAGCGAATTAAAATCCTAGAGACTAACGAACGTCAAAATACAGAAGATCGTCAAAAATCGACGTTAGAGATCGATCGCATCGGTCTAGAAATTGCTAAAATTCCCGATAACGATGCGCGCATTCTGGCGATCGAATACCAACTCACCGAACGTCGCCAACAACTAGATAATAATCTCTCAATTATCGGTAGTTTAGAGCAACAGCTAACGCAACTCCATCAAATTAAAGAACAACTGCGATCGCAACAACAGCAATTAGAAGCCTACAAGCAACAGCAAAAAATCTACGATGAACTTAGCAAAGCCTTTGGCAAAAATGGCATTCAAGCCTTAGTAATCGAAAATATCTTACCGCAACTAGAAGCTGAAAGTAATCAAATCCTCTCCAAACTCAGTAACAATCAATTCCACGTCCAATTTATCACTCAAAAAGCAACTAAAGGTAGCCGTGTCAAAAAAGCCAGCGTCAAAAGTGCTAAATATATCGATACCCTCGATATCGTCATTGGTGATGCCAACGGTACCAGATCCTACGAAACTTATTCCGGTGGCGAAGCCTTTCGGATTAACTTTTCCATCCGCCTCGCCTTAGCAAAACTCCTCTCTCAACGAGCCGGAACGCCCCTACAAATGCTGATTGTCGATGAAGGCTTCGGCACCCAAGATCGCGAAGGTTGCGATCGATTGATTGCCGCAATTAATGCGATTTCTGCTGACTTTGCCTGTATTTTGACTGTCACTCACATGCCTCAATTTCGTGAAGCTTTCCAAACTCGGATTGAGGTACATAAAACATCCAAAGGTTCTCAAATTCAAGTCATAACTTGAATTTTAATTGAGAATATTAAAAATGGTGGGCACTGCCCACCAGCTAAGATATTCGCTATTTAAATCGATTTAAAATATTTGAAAGCATAAAAGCAAGGGAATAAAATTGATAGCAGATCGAACACTTATACCCCAAGTTTATATTATCGGCGTTGGCCCTGGCGATCCCGATTTATTAACCGTCAAAGGACAGCGCATCATTGCCACTGCCGATACAATTTTATATGCCGATTCACTGATACCCGATCGCATCTTGCAACATGCTCGCCCAGATGCAGAGATTATCAAAACTAGCGATCGCACCCTCGAACAGATTGTATCGGTAATACTCGATCGAGTGAAATCGGGTTTAACGATCGCCAGATTGCACTCTGGAGATTTGTCCCTATATAGTGCCATTAGCGAACAAATTCACGCCCTCAAAGCCGCGAATATTACTGTCGAATTAATACCCGGAATTAGTGCTTATCAAGCCGCCGCAGCCACACTCCAAGTCGAACTCACCGTTCCCGAAATCGTCCAGACAATTATCCTCACGCGCCCTACGGGTAGAGCATCTAGCGTACCGCCAGCCGAAGATTTAGCTAGTTTAGCAGCCCACCAGTCGAGCCTGTGCCTCTATTTAGCCGCAAAACATGTCGAGACAGCACAAGCCAAATTACTCTGCCATTACCCCCCAGAAACGCCTGTAGCCATTTGTTTTCGCGTCGGCTGGGAGGACGAACGAATCCTCGTTGTACCCCTGACGGAGATGGCTGCTGTCACCACCCGCGAACAATTAGTCCGCACCACGATGTACATTATCAGCCCCGCGCTCGCCCAAATCGATGGTAATAGTGCAGATTCCACCCCAACGCGTTCGCGACTATACCATCCCCAACACCAACATCTATTTCGATCGACATCAGATTTAGAATAGTCGATCGATTCTAGATCCTACCTCCAACCCAACCCAACCCATGGCAGCACGCTCCTCTAATTACGCCAAAATCTATGCCGTCGTCAAGCAAATTCCGTGTGGCAAAGTGCTCACTTACGGGCAAGTTGCCGACTTGGCTGGATTGTATGGTAAAGCGCGGTTGGTAGGTTACGCGCTATTTAAAGTGGATATCGCTTCGGATATTCCCTGGCAAAGAGTTGTCAACGCCAAGGGCGAAATTTCCTACTCCATAGCGCGCTGTGGCGGCGACTATTTACAGAAAAATTTATTAGAAAATGAAGGTGTAGAATTTCAGCGCGAAGATCGAATCGATCTCAAAAAATATCGCTGGCAACCGCCCATAAATTTAATGGACGATGGCAGCGATAACCTTTAAAGCAAGTTTTTAACTGAAGTCTAAATAGAATGTCGATCGCGGTCTTACTCTAAACTAGATTGCGATCGATTTAAGCGATCTACGCTTCTTCTAGTTCGACGACATCGGCATCGGCGTCAGTATCTAGTTCCTCTTCACCATTGGAGGCTGGCACGATCGCGACTGCCATGATGGCATCGTCGTCATCTAGTTTCTGTACCCGTACCCCAGTAGCCATGCGGGATTGGGAGGAGATGGCATCGATCGCTTGACGGATGATAATACCACGATTGGTGACGATCATCATCTCCTCATCGGGATTGACTACTCGTAGAGCGGCTAATCTGTCGCCTTTTTTGCGGAACTTGATCGCCAGGACGCCCATTCCGGCACGGTTTTGGAGGCGGAATTGAGTTACGGGGACGCGTTTGCCGAGTCCGCCTGTCGTAACTACCAAAATCCACGGCCCTTCACCTGCGGGAACTACAACATCTTCAGCGACAGTATCATCGATATCCTCTACACCCGGATCTTCGCTGGCAGCCACCATTTGAGCGATGACTTGGCTGGGTAAGATATCCATACTGATCAGTTCGTCACCCTTCTTGAGCGACATCGATTTGACCCCGCGCGTGGCTCTTCCCAAGGGTCGGAGCTGATCGCGATCGGTTCGGAAGTGAATTGTCATCCCGTTGCGAGTACCGATAATCGCGCTGTCGGTTTCTTTGGCGCGACGTACCCACCGCAAGCTGTCGCCTTCTTCTAACGAAATCGCGATCAAACCGTTGGCACGAACGCTAGCAAATGCCGATAGGGCGGTCTTTTTGATGAATCCCTTCTGCGTGAGCATAATTAGGTATTCATCATCCAAGAATTCGCTTACGGGTACCACTGAGGTGATCTTTTCCTCGCGGGGAATCGGTAGCATTTGGACGATCGGAATCCCCCGCGCCGTTCGCGATGAGACGGGAATTTGGTAAGCTTTGACCGTATAAACTACGCCGCGATCGCTAAATAGTAGGATCGTATCGTGGTCGCAACAGGTCAGGAAATGCTCGATCGCATCTTCTTCTTTCATTCCCGTGCCCTTTTTACCGCGTGTAGCGCGGCTTTGCGTTTCAAAGGTGCTGACGGGCATCCGCTTAATATAACCCTGCTCGGTGACCAAAATTAGCGACTTTTCATTGGCAATTAAGTCGGTATCTTCGAGATCGCCTTCGCCATGCTCGATTAGCGTCCGACGGGGAGTAGCAAATGTCGCTTTAATTTCGGCGATTTCAGTTTGGATGATGGCCAGAATCCGTTCGCGACGAGCGAGAATATCTCGTAAGTCGGTAATTTTGAGCGTTAGTTCGTCATGCTCTAAATGAATTTTATCGGCTTCTAGAGCGGTGAGTCGTCGCAGTTGCATTTGCAGAATCGCATCGGATTGTAATTCCGATAACTCGAACCGTTCGATCATCTCTTGTTTGGCAGTTGCCGAGTCCGCAGCACCGCGAATTAAGCGAATTACTGCATCTAAGTTAGCCAGTGCGATTAATAAACCTTGCAGCAGGTGATCGCGTTCTTCAGCTTTGCGTAATTCGTAGCGAGTCCGACGGGTAATCGATTCGATCCGGAAGTCGAGGAAAACGCTGAGGAATTTTTTGAGGGTGAGTAACTGGGGTTCGCCGTTTACTAACGCCAACATGTTGCAACCGAAGTTGGTTTGGATCGGCGTTTGCTTGTACAGATTGTTGAGTACTACACGCGGATAAGCATCCCGCTTGAGTTCGATCACGATCCGCATCCCATCGCGATCGCTCTCATCCCGAATATCCGAGATCCCCTCTAACTTATGGTCGTTAACCATTTCGGCGATCCGTTCGATTAAGGCTGCCTTATTCGTCTGGAAGGGTAATTCGGTAATAATAATCGCTTCGCGATCGGGTCTGCCCTTATATTCGAGGGTTTCGATGTTAGCAACCCCACGCATGACGATCGAACCGCGTCCGGTTGCGTAAGCTTCTTTAATCGAGGACGTACCTAAAATTTGCGCTCCCGTAGGAAAATCAGGCCCAGGAATATATTGCATTAATTCCATATCCGTAATGTCCGGATTTTCGATTAATGCCACCACTCCATCGATTAATTCGCCTAAATTATGGGGCGGAATATTCGTCGCCATCCCAACGGCAATCCCCGAGGAGCCATTGAGTAATAGCTGTGGAATCCGTGCGGGTAATACGGTTGGTTCCTGTTGCGAACCGTCGAAGTTATCGGCAAAGTCAACAGTTTCCGCCTCAATGTCCCGCAGTACGGCATCCATCGTCAAAGCTTGCAAGCGACACTCGGTATAACGCATCGCCGCTGGTGGGTCGTTATCGACCGAACCGAAGTTACCGTGTCCGTTAATTAACGGATTGCGCATCGAAAAATCTTGCGCCATCCGCACCAGGGCGTCATACACTGCGGTATCGCCATGGGGGTGGTATTTACCTAAAACTTCCCCGACTACCCGCGCGCACTTTCTAAATGGGCGATCGGCTGTCAAACCCAATTCGTGCATCGCATACAGGATACGTCGGTGGACTGGTTTGAGACCGTCTCTGGCGTCGGGAAGTGCTCGTCCTACGATTACGCTCATAGCGTATTCCAGGTAAGAGCGAGACATCTCATTTCGTAGATCTGTAGGGACGATTCGCTCTTGGGAAGTAGTCATGGAATGCTCCGTCCAGCTTGATAATTGTACTAATTCGCTAGTTCAATTTTATCACATTTAGGGGGCTTCGTGTGGCTCTGGATGATGGCTAGAAGGCTTGCTAATTCTAGGCGATCGGGGTTTCAACCCTCGCTCGATCTGGATTAGTTTCGGAGACTAGTATTCGGTTGATCGATTTAGCGGGTACAGTACTGCTAGCGACTGAAGTCACCGCTAGTGATGCAAAGTCCGCCTTCGCGGACTAACTATTTTTAAGATTAACCCAGAAGTATTGCAGGTGATGTCAGCCGCTTCAACATGTCAATCGTCCATGCTCTGACATCTTCTAGTTCTGCTTCATACGACTTATGACTATCTTTGCCGATGTAACCAAGCCTCCATAGGCTTCCTGTGGATATTTCGACCTCAATTTCTCGATCCTTGAGCCATTGTCTGGCTTGCTCGCGAGTGCCTTTTTTATTCCAGAATTGCATCTTCCAGCCTGCTGGTGTTAGGCACACATCCAACGGTACCCACAAGGAATCATTGAGCTTAACTATGTACCAGTTGATATCTACCAAACCCTTTAAGGCTCACGGTTCGCTCATTTTGGAGAGAGGTAGTCAAATTGGGTTAAAGTTTGACAATGAGCAAGCCTGTAACCTTAAC
>NZ_PVWO01000748.1 GCF_003003845.1 Chamaesiphon polymorphus CCALA 037
GATTTAGACTTCGATACCTTGACTCAAGGCACGATCGATCTAGATTTTGATACCTTAACTCAATCGTCGTTAGAGCTGGAGGAGATTAATAACCAATTTGCACCTTCAGATTTAGACTTCGATACCTTGACTCAAGGCACGATGGATCTAGATTTTGATACCTTAACTCAATCGTCGTTAGAGCTGGAGGAGATTAATCAGCAATTTGCACCTTCAGATTTAGACTTCGATACCTTGACTCAAGGCACGATGGATCTAGATTTTGATACCTTAACTCAATCGTCGTTAGAGCTAGAGGAGATTAATAACCAATTTGCTCCTTCAGATTCAGACTTCGATACCTTGACGCAAGGAACGATCGATCTAGATTTCGATACCTTAACTCAATCGACAATATCATTAGATTGCATTAATAATAGCCTCGAAAATGTCAATCCAGATTTCGGTACTCTCAAACAATCGACAAGCGATCTAGATTTAGATACGCTAACTCAATCGATATTATCATTGGAGGATCTTAGTAGCAGCATCGAAACTTCGGATCCAGATTTCGATACCTTAGCGCAATCGACACTCGATCCGGAAGGTGAGAGCACTCAACCTACATTTATAGTCGAGGAGATTAGCACCGATCCGATCGATGTCTTGAATATTAAAGATGAGTTGTTTGACAACCCAGAACCAGAATCGATCGACCAAAATATCGAAGCAGATCGCCATCAATTATTAACATCGATCGATGAACTTGCCAAAAGCGAATCGATCGCAGATTTACCAGATTTATTAGATAAATTATCGGATCGATCGGCAGAAATCAACTCATTCATTGAAACGGCAGAAATCGATCGCGAAAATAAAGCCTTATTAAGTAAAGCTGAAGTAGATCTACTCACAAAAGAAGCGATCGATCGATTAAGCACTTTTGCAACTACCGCAGCGTTAGAGGCTAATGCATTTACGACCGCAAGTAAGCCTCCATCGCTTGCTACCGATCGTGTTGAATTGGCAATAACTCCTAGCAACCCGATCGTCGATTCCGCTCCCATTGACCCCGCAGTGCCATTGGTTCCCACTACTACCAATCTAGTCACCCCAGTCAAACGGAGCGTCCAAATCCCCGTTCCCCTCGAAAGACTCGACAAATCCGCACAACAGGTAGTTGAAACCCTCTTGACGGCAAGAGCGGTGACAAGTATCTCCTCCCAACTCCAATCTCAGCTCGCCCAACTAACTACACTCACCCGCGAGAATTCTCAATTTGTGACTCGGCTGCGGCAACTGCAAGATGACTACGCCTTGCTTCGCAACCTCAGCGACGAAAAACAAGATTCGGGCACTAACGTCACCCTCGAACGTTATCGTCAAGGCTACTCGACGATCGTCCGCTTGCTAGAAAATATCCTGCGCCTGTCCGAATTAGGACAAGAAATTGAGTCATCCACCTATCAAAGTACGATTCGCCTAGATGCACTCGATCGAAGTATTTTACAACTCAAAGACGGGATCGAAGCCAGCCGTCTGGTACCATTTCGGAACCTGACACTCAGAGCCAAAGCAATTTTGCGCGATCTCACCAATCGTTATGGCAAGCCAGCCGAACTCATTGTCGAAAACGAACATATCGAACTCGACGCCGGAATTGTCCAACAACTCGAACCCGCCTTACTGCACCTGTTGCGAAACGCCTACGATCACGGGTTAGAACCCGTCCAGCAACGTTTGGATGCAGGCAAATCAGAGCGAGGTAAGATTCAAATTTCCCTCCACCAGCAGGGAAATATGTACCTCCTGAAGATCGAAGATGATGGTGGTGGGATCGATGCCGAGCGGATTGGCAATCTTGCCAAATCGAAAGGATTTAGTCTCAACCAAACTAGTACCAATGCCGAACTTTTGGCCGTGTTGTGCCAACCTGGATTTAGTTCTAGCAACACGATTAGCGAAGTCTCTGGACGCGGCGTCGGGATGGACGTAGTGGTCTCGCAAATTGAAAGTATTGGCGGTCGATTGATCCTCGAAACCTTCCCAGGCTACGGT
>NZ_PVWO01000749.1 GCF_003003845.1 Chamaesiphon polymorphus CCALA 037
CCCTGTCCCCATCCAAATTCCTATGAATAGCAACCAACCAGACACCAAAACAGCCATCGCCCCGACAGATCGATCGCCATCGCCGTTGGCGCGCGTCCAAAGCTTCGTGCGGAATAATCTAATCGCCACGATTACCATCACAGTTACAGGTAGTCTGTTACTGGTGGGAGGTTCGACTTGGAATATTTGGAGTATTTATAATAGCTTTCAGTCGAAGATCGATCGAGAGTTCGATCTCCAAAAAGTTAGTGACGAACTCATCTATCAAGATGAATATCTCACCATGTCGGCCAAGATGCTGGCAAGTACCGGAGATTTACAATGGGAAACTCGCTATAAGGGAATGGTACCCAAAGCCGATGCCTCGCTCAAGAAATTTTTAGCACTGATTACCGACGAACTGCGGGAAGAATCCAAGAAAACCGATGCTTCGGCAGCGAAGTTATTTGCATTAGAAGACCAAGCTTTCAAACTGGTACGCGAGGGTAAGCAAAAAGAAGCTTATCAAGTTTTGACAGGGACTGAATATACCGCACAAAAGCAAATCTATAATAATGCCAATGGTGTCATTCTAGAGAAAGTTAACCAGATGATTGCCACCGACTTAAGCAATTATCGCCAACAGTTATTCCTGACGATCGTCTTTTCGGCTGTGACTTTGCCGATCTTGTTGGCGAGTTGGTTGCTAGTACTGTCTGCCGTCCGTGCTTATATTAGGGATCGGATTGCCGCTCAACTGGCGATCGAAACATCACAACAGAATTTATTAGAACTCAATAAAGCTTTAGAAGTAGAATCAAATAACCGCCAACAACAAGAGCAGCTCGTGCGGGAAGAACGGGATATTTTACAACAAGATATCGGCGAACTATTGGATGTGGTTTGCGAAATTGAAGCTGGTGATTTTACCGTCAGTGCCGATGTAAACGAACGCGCGACGGGATTGATCGGCGACGTCTTAAATCGTCTGGTAGAGGGATTAGGAACGATCTTTGCTCAAGTATCGAATGAGGCACAACGAGTAGCTGAAAATAGTAGTTTGCAAGATAAAATTGCTGCTACCGTCGCCGAAAGTACTAGCGAACAAAATCAATCTGTAACTCAAGTATTGGCACTCACGCAAACAGTTCGTCAAGCTGCCAACAATGCCGCAACTCAGTTAGCCGATACCAATGATTCGCTAGTATCGCTCCAAACTGCGGTAACTACTGGTGAAATGACGATCGAATCGCTCGATCGTGGTATTGATGTCTTGCAACAGGGTAGCGATCGCATCGTCCAGCAGATGAAAGCCTTGGGGGAATTTGTCGGACTATCAGACCAATTTGTAGACGATCAAACCGATATTGCAACCCAGACCCAAATCCTCGCCCTCAACGCATCGTTAGTAGCCGCTAGAGCCGCCGAACAGCGCGACCCCAGACAGTTTGAAGCCGTAGCGCGTGAATTTGAAGCGATCGCCGGACAAGTCAGCCAACTGGCACAACAAACCAATGAAGGACTCATCAGTCTAGAGCAACGCAACACCCAAATTCACCGCGTAGTATCCGACGTCGATGGCGAAGTTCAAAGATTGGGGAGTTTGGTAAATAGCTTTACCCAAGGGGTAAAAGAAACTCGCGACGTCTTTGGCACAGTTCAATCGGTAACCGGACAAGCAGTCAAAGCTGGCGAAGTAGTATCCCAAACCAGTCAAACAATTATCGATTCTGCCGACTCGACAGCTCGATCGATTTCCGCAATCGCCACATTATCCGCGCAAATCGACCGCCAATCTCAGACAGCTCGATCGATTTCCACCCAAATGAACGCCCTCTCCGCCGGACTGATTAGTAATATTCAAGTCTTTAAACTCCCCGTTCGAGTTCCCAGCCCCACACTACCCAGCGATGCTAAAGATCTGCCTCTAATCGTTGCAGCTTCAGATGACTCGATCGTCGCTACTCCCGATTATCAATTGAATTAACCCTGGATTTAGGCTTTAGGCTTTAGGCTTTAGGGATAAGGGGAAGGGGGAAAGGTTGAAGGGTAAAGGG